>JADLFC010000116.1 GCA_020845775.1 Deltaproteobacteria bacterium | reverse complement strand
TTTATAGCATTTACAAAAAGGATTTTTGTAAATGCTATAAACAGCAAGTGCGTAAGCACTTGCCAATAAACAACAAATACCGTTTCCAAAAAGTAAAATATTTAACTTACTTTTTGGAAACGGTATATCTGTCCGTTGGATAATAATACTACTGTTTATTTTTACATATACCATGTATTAATTTGATTAAATTAGTGTTTAGATAAGAAGTTATCAAGGATAATTTATGAGTGATTCGCGGCCAAAAGTTGCAGATGCTATTAGTGAGGCGCAGAGTATTGTTGAGGCGGCAGAGTCAAGGGCGAGGGAGATCACGGCCAAGGCAGATAAAGTTTACAAAGTTGCCAAAGAAGCTGGGTATCAAGCTGGCTATGAGGAGGGTTATGTGGAGGCCGTTAGGCAAGCGGTGCGTTGGTTTGAGCTAGATCCAGGCGATCGCGAAAAGCTAGTAGCGGAGGTAGCGCGATTGGCGCTTTCTGTGGCGCAAAGCGTTGTTGGTGAGCATGTTAAACTTAATCCGGAGTTAGTAAAAAATCTTGCGACCACTGCACTTAGACAATCTATTGTCGGTCAAAGTGCAAATATAGTTGTTAATCCAGAGGATGTAAAAATATTAGAAGAGGCCAAGGAACAGCTGAGACAAATTGCTGGCAGTGGTGATATTTTAATACAAGCGGATCCAACTATAGCAAGAGGTGGATGTATAGTCCGCAGTGCATTTGGAGAGGTGGATGCTCGAATAGAGACGCTTATTGATGTTGTGTCCAGCCGACTAGGAGTGAGCCATGAGAAAGCGGCTCGTTCAGAGTAACAATATGCCTGATGACTCGGCGCTTCTGAAGGAATGGCTAGCTAAGCCAAGGTTTAGTTTTGCTAATGATATTAGCCTGGATAATCTTCATAGGCGCCTACATGCCGAAGGACCACTGCCAGTAGTATTGCGTGGAAGGGTGCAAAGAATAACTGGTATGGTCATCAAGGCTCGTCTACCCAACGCACGCATTGGAGAGTTGTGCACAATCGAGCCTCATGGACGACCGCCGGTTTATGCGCAGGTTATAGGATTTGATGATGAAGATATCTTTCTCACTCCTCTAGATCCATTGCACGAGGTGGGTCCAAAAACTCCCGTGGTTAATAGAGGGGAGTCACTACAGGTTAATGTTGGGCCGGCTCTTTTGGGCAGGGTTCTAAATTCATTGGGCAAGGAGATAGACAATTTGGGGTCTATCGATACTTCCCTGGCTTATCCTGTCAGACAGACGGCCCCGGCAGCCATGATGCGTAGACGAATTACTGAGCCTATGTATGTGGGCGTTCGTGCTATAGATATGATGTTGACTACCGGAGAGGGGCAACGCGTTGGTGTTTTCTCAAGTGCAGGTGTTGGCAAGTCAAGTCTTTTGGGGATGATTGCACGAAACAGTACGGCTGATGTGAATGTTGTAGCTTTAGTGGGTGAACGGGGAAGAGAGGTTATAGATTTCTTAGAGGACAATCTGGGTAAGGAAGGGCTTAGTAGATCTATAGTCGTTGTGTCGACTAGCGATGAACCACCGCTTAGGAGAATAATGGCAGCTTATACGGCTACCGCTATAGCTGAGTATTTTCGCGACCAGGGCAACAGAGTGATGTTATTGATGGATTCGGTTACGAGATTTGCTAGGGCTTTGCGCGAAATAGCTCTTAGTGTAGGCGAGCCCCCAGTACGACAAGGTTATCCGCCGTCTGTTTTTGCTACGCTCCCAGAATTGCTGGAACGAGCTGGTAAGACGGCCAAAGGCAGCATTACGGCATTTTATACCATTTTACTATCCTCAGAAACCATCGAGGATCCACTCGGCGAGGAGATTCGCGCTATTTTGGATGGACATTTGTATCTGAGTTCGCGCCTTAGTCATATGCAACATTATCCGGCAATTGATTTGCTTCGTAGCAATAGTAGATTGATGCTGAATTTGGTGTCGCCGGAGCACTATCGAATGGCAGAGGAGATTCGACGACTTTGGGCGGCTTATGAAGACAATAGAGATCTAATTTCTATTGGTGCATACAAGAGTGGTAGTGACCCACTCATAGACGAAGCTATAGCTAAACGAGATAGTATTGCAAAATTCCTAATTCAAAGACAAACTGAAGGCGCAGAGTTTGGTGATACACTGCGACGAGCGCGTTCGTTAATATCTTGAGCTTCAAATGCCTAAAATTGCTGCTCCCAATAAGAAATCTTTGGCGTTCTATTCAATCGTTGTTACGCTAGTCGTCGGCATATTTCTGTACCTAGTTATTGGCAGTGGGGAGCGAACGTTTCCGGCCTTACCCGATGGCACTTATGCCGGCGAGATATCTGGGATTACGACTGCAAAAAATAAGTTTCAAACATTTTACGTTGAGAAAGCTTTTAATGCCTCAGCCTTACTAATGGTTATTTTCAATCCTGGTTGGGTTCCGCAGCTAGTTCCTTTTGAAGTGGGCACTGATCGAATTAACGGCAAGGACGTTCAGGGTAGCACCGACCATTATAAGCCAGTTGCGTTAATGAGCGAAGGAAGAAAGTTCCTATTAACTGGCGCGCTAGAGGAGGGCGGATATACCGGAAATGTAGATTTCGCAGGAAAACGCATCGGTAGCTGGCGAATCAGGCCAATTACTCAGAGTGGCGTTGTAAATGAACCTAGCGGATTAAGTGTTTCCGAGGAGGAGTTTCGTAAATGGTTAGAGAGCAAGGTGCAACTTAGTTGGTTGAGGCGTAGAGCTACCAAAACAGCAAATGTTATAGAAAGGATAAAGAGAAAAAAGGAAAAATTAACTCGAGTAGTCACCGATGAGGATACTCTTCGCGCAAAGGCAAGTGAACAAGTTGCTAAGTTGGAGACAGAAGTTCGCGACGTGTCTTCCCGCCGGGACGAGCTCGACAAGCAGATTAACGGCTTAATAAGTGAACTGAGTTTGCTTGAGAGAATTACAAAGCGAGGAAAATCAATTGCCTTGGCCCGTCGCGTCGCCGAGCGGGAGCAGAGATGGTATATGGCTAACTGGCAAACAGATGATGAGGCTAGTGGCTTTGGCGAGCTCGGGGCAAGTGGTGCAGGCTCCTCCATTGATCTCAGCGCGCTGGAAAAGCGATATAGAATTGCAGCGAACATTCAAGTTCTCTATGGCGAAATTGCAGCCGAGAAGAGAAAAATAGAGGAACTAGAAAAAGAACTTGAGCATCAGAGCGAGGAATCTGCTAAGCCGGAGGCGCCAGGAGAAACCGGTCCGGCAGAGGAGAAAAAATCATTTTGGAATAAGCTGTTGGGAGGGTGATGAGGCATATTTTTTTTGTGAAGCTACTAACGCTAATTGGGAACGCAAACGCTTGGACTAGGTATGCCTTAGCATTAGTGAGGCTTTTTTTTGTCGTGCATGTAGTTTGCCTGCAAGGGTTTTTTGTCGCGGCTCAGGAACAAGGCGATAAAAGTGCTGTTACTGTAGCTCAGATAAAATCTGAGCCATCTAACTATGTCGTAGATCAGGACGTGTTTTTGTCATTTGTTCCGATTAAAGCTTTTCTGTTAATTGAAGGCGGAGAGGTTAAGCATTTTCCGGCCGTTTTTATTGAAAAGGATCTTGGCAAAGGTTCTAAGCTTGGGAGGAAGTATTTTCAAGTGGGAGCCATTTTGCCATCGGTAATAGCAAATAAGATGGGAGCTATACTTCGCTTTACCTTTTTCTTTGTAGGGGAGCAGTCTCAGTTTGCAGCCACCCCAGTTGTCGAGTGGAGCATGGCCGAACTACTGTCTAATTATAAGGGAATTGAGGCAGTAGAGGCGGCAGTAGCAGATCTTAATTCATTGCTAAACCTTGCTCAATATCAGATGTCTGAGTTAGAGGAGAGTTTGAATGAAGTGCGAGAAGATGCTTCGCGCATAGCGGGCGTAGATAACATCATAATGCTTAAGACTAGATTGGCCGAGCTCGAGAGCGATGAGGTTAGCAAGCAAGCCGAAAGGGCAAGGTTAGAGCGCTTGCTGGCAATTGGTAGGGGTTTAGCGGATGTGCCGGAACTTTCTTTTTATATGCAAGAGTTATCTGTTCACCTGCAAGAGGCAGCTAAGACAACCGCTATGGCTGATAGGCTAAGCGTTAGGAAGCGCAAGGCGGCAAGGGCTAAGTTAAATTATAAGATAGCTTTAGCCAAGAAATTTGGCGATGAGAATCCCGTTCCTTTAACAAAGGAGGTTGCTCGCTTGCGGCAAGTAAGGAGACAGTTAGAAAAGCGTTTAGGTAGAGATGGTGACGCTGCGCAAGCGGACTTTTAGTTACGGTTGAGAAGGAGTTGTGAGTTGATAGTGTTTAAGTGAAATTATGGAAAATTGTTAGGAGATGATATGAGAAAGGCGAGTTTGATATTGTTTTTTGTAATAGCTATAGGGGTAACAAAGATGGCGGCATTTGCGGATTCAAATATTCAGGTAACTATTGAGACGACAAAGGGAGCGATAAAGGGAGAGTTGTTTGGCGACAAAGTCCCTCGCACTGTTGCAAATTTCGTCAATTTGGCGCAGCGCGGCTATTATGACGAAATAACTTTTCATCGCGTTATCCCCAATTTTATGATTCAGACTGGGGATCCTAAAGGCGATGGCACTGGTGGTCCAGGATATTCCTTTGAGGACGAGTTTGATCCAACTTTAAAGCATTCTGGTCCAGGAGTTTTTTCTATGGCGAACAGAGGGCCAGCCACTAATGGAAGTCAGTTTTTTATTACGCATGTTGCTACGGATTGGCTTGATGGAAAGCATTCGGTATTTGGCAAGGTAACTAGTGGTCAGGATGTGGTAAATGGCATTGCTCAGGGCGATAAAATCGTTCGCATTGTTGTCGAAGGCAATGTTTCAGCGTTATTGGAAAAGGAAAAGGCCAATGTAGCGAAATGGAACACCGTATTGGATGCTAATTTCCCTAAGCTGTCACGCGTAGCAGACGCTAAAGGCACACAAGCTCAATAAAAGGCGCAGTTATACCATTTGCAAAAAGGATTTTTGTAAATGGTATATTTTCCAGCCTATCCACAATTCTTGATTTCCTAGCAAATCCATGCTAGCGTATTTATTTTTTTGGAAATCTTTATAGGTAGATCTCAAATGGCTAGTCGATCAATTCGCGAATATGATGGGAAGAAGATTTTGGATTTGCACTTTAGGGAATTTTCAACGACTGATTGTTTCGTCGCTAATCCTTGTGTGCAGCTAAGCGCAGCGACTGATCTCGACGCTGTCGTAGCTGAGCATCCATGGCTTTTGAATTCCAAACTGGTTGCAAAACCGGATCAACTAATAAAAAGGCGAGGCAATAGTAATTTAGTATTGCTCAATGCAGGTTGGGACGAGGTGGTGCGATGGGTTTTTGAACATATGAATAAATCTGTGGCGGTTGATGGCATAACAGGTATATTGGATACTTTTATCGTAGAGTGTTTTGTTCCACATGAGGTGAAGTACGAATATTATTTGGCGATTCGTTCTGTCAGAGAAGGCGATGAGATTTTATTTTTTCGACAAGGAGGGGTTGAAATCGGCGATGTGGATAGCATATCTGAAAAAATCGTGGTGAAAGTTTTTGATGATATAGATGCGCTTGACTTAGACTCAAAGCTACTAAAAGACATCGGTGTCGAAAGAAGGCCTGTAATCGCGTCCTTTATCAAATCCCTTTATAAACTCTACGTTGCTGCGGGATTCTCTTATGCTGAAATAAACCCATTGGCGTTTGTAGATGGTCGGATCGTCGTTTTGGATTTCGCAGCGAAACTAGATGACACGGCAGAGTTCGAAGGAGGAAAGCTTTGGGCTGGGCTTACATTTCCTCCTCCGTTTGGTAGGTTGAGTACTAACGAGGAGCGCCATATAAATCATCTAGACGCTCAGAGTGGCGCATCGCTAAAGTTTACGGTGTTAAACCCACAAGGGCGAGTTTGGACAATGGTAGCCGGGGGTGGCGCGTCAGTAATCTTTGCCGATACTGTTGTTGACCTTGGCTATGGAGAGGAGCTCGCTAATTACGGAGAATATTCCGGCAATCCAACTGATGAAGAAACTTATGATTACGCGAGGACTGTTATTGGATTGATGACGCAAGAGTTAGATCCGAAGGGTAGAGAAAAAATTCTGCTAATTGGCGGTGGAATTGCGAACTTCACAGATGTGGCGAAAACATTTAATGGCATTTGTCGAGCTATTAAGGAGTATTCGGAAGCGCTGAAACGAGTTAAGGCCAAAATATATGTCAGGCGTGGAGGACCAAACTATGTTGAGGGTCTTTCAAAGATGCAGCAACTTGGGCTTGAGCTAGGGTTGCCGATGGAGGTTTACGGGCCGGAATTGCATATGACAAAAATAGTTAGTAAGGCTTTGACAGTTTAGCTGAACATCACTTGTGTTATTTATTATGACGGAGAAACACTAGAATGGTTATGTCGCACATGGCTGGCAATTTAGCGGAGGCATCTGGATTTTCTGAAGAAGATAGTTCTGCAACTGCGGACTATCAACTTTTTACTAGCGATACGCAAGCAATCATTTACAATTATCAAACCGCTGCGATTCAGCGTATGTTAGATTTCGATTTTGCCTGTAGACGAAAAACCCCATCTGTTGCAGCCATAGTGTATCCATCGAGGCCAGGTATTCATACCTGCTTTTGGGGCAGTAAGGAAATCTTTATACCAATTTATCGTTCTATCGAGGATGCCGTTCAGCGCCACCGCAGTGCGGATGTGTTTATTAACTTTGCATCATTTCGATCGGCGTACCAGCCTTCGCGCGAGGCGTTGGAACAGCCTTCTATTCGCACCGTGGCTATCGTTGCTGAGGGGATATCCGAGAGGAGGACTAAGGAGCTCATAGTCGTAGCAGATTCGAGGAAGAAATGGATCATCGGCCCCGCCACAGTTGGTGGCATAAAGCCAGGCTGTTTTAAGATCGGAAATACGGCTGGATCTATAGAAAATATCATACAGACTCATTTACATGTTCCTGGTTTTGTCGGCTTTGTTTCTAAATCTGGTGGGATGTCCAATGAAATGTACAATGCCATGGCATTGGCGTGCGGGCCCAAAAATGCTGATGGGCAGTTTTTCCCAGCCCTAAACGAGGGTATTTCCATTGGTGGAGATAGATATCCCGGCTCCAGGCTTGTCGACCATTTGCTGCGATTTGAGGCTAATCCCGACATAAAGATGTTGGTGCTTCTCGGAGAAGTTGGTGGCGAGGGAGAATATGAAATAGCCGAAGCGCTTCGAGCGAACGCAATTACTAAGCCACTCGTGGCATGGGTGGTAGGAACCTGTTCTCGGCTTTTCCCAGGCGAGGTTCAGTTTGGCCATGCCGGCGCACGGGCAGATAGGCAAAAAGAAAATGCATCAGAAAAAAACAAAGCGCTAGCTAAGGCAGGAGCTATTGTTCCTCGGTCTTATGATGAATTTGGGGAGTTAATTCACGATGTTTATCGGGAGCTAGTTGCAAGAGGAGAGGTTAAAGAAATTTCCGTTCCACCGCCTGTTACCGTTCCTATAGACCTTAAAGTTGCGCAACAAAAGGGATTAGTAAGGAAGCCGACGAGCTTTATTTCTACAATTTCCGACGATCGCGGCGAGGAACTTACTTATAGTGGTTGCGAAATCTCTCGTGTTATCGAGGAGGGATATGGGGTTGGTGGAACTATTGGATTATTATGGTTTAAAAAGCACCTGCCAGATTACGCCAAGAGGTTTATCGACATGTTGCTGGTCGTCGTAGCAGATCATGGCCCAGCAGTTTCTGGTGCGCATAATGCAATTGTTGCGGCGCGGGCTGGCAAGGATTTGGTATCGGCAGTGGCGTCAGGTATGCTCACAATTGGCCCATTATTTGGAGGTGCTATCGATGGGGCGGCCCAGTCATTCAAAGATGCATGCGATCGAGGGCTATCTCCGGAGGAATTTGCCAAAGAGATGAAAGCGAAGGAGCAAGTGATTCCTGGTATCGGGCATCGCGTTAAGTCAATACAAAATCCTGATAAGCGCGTCGAGTTAATTAAGCAATTCGCGCGAGCAAACTTCACAAGCACGAAGTATCTCGATTATGCCATTGAAGTTGAAAAATTTACTACAAAGAAAAAAGGTACATTAATATTGAACGTCGATGGAGCAGTTGGTGTTAGTTTCATAGACATGTTGGAATCAACTGGTCTTTTTGATGCAAAAGAGATAGCAGATATAGTAGCCTTGGGATTTTTAAATGGCCTATTTGTAGTGGGTAGAGCCATTGGTATCGTGGGTCATGTAATGGATCAAAAACGCCTTAGACAGACTTTGTATCGCCATCCCTGGGACGATATTACTTATATGTTTTCCTAAGCATGTATTAGCACGTTTTTCGACAGGCACTTCATGTCCACCCAAGATCGGAATACCCTGACTGGCAGTCTAGCTGCCAATCAGGCGAAGAATAATTGGCGAAAGTTCGGCAGGCGTCGAGTAGATGCTGGTAATTAGAGCGGCACTCTTGTATCAAGGATTCGCCGGCACGATGTTCAAACTCGGTCCAGCGCTGTCTTTGTTTGCGTATATGAAAAAGAGTGCTCTCGAAAATATCATTTAATTCCCCGGCAATACAGTAGCTAGAAGACTTTTCCCGGGCGTAGTTTTTGGCGACGGCTCGAAATTTTTCTGGCTCGTCCAGGATTTTCCGAATAGCGTTTGCTATTTCTTCGGCTTCGCCGTAACCGGCATAAATCTTTTGCACAACGCCGCTCGGCAATAGCTCATTATTAGCAAAGTTAGTTACTATCGATGGCACGCCAGCCATTAGGCTAATAGAAAGATATGGTTCGGTATGGCCATAAACAGAAAAAAGAGTATGAATCGCTATCTCAGCGGTTTCTACAATTTCCTTCCAGTGAGCAGGTGTCCTAGGGGTTTTAAAAGTAACATCTGAGATTTCAAATTCCTTAAGTAAATCCCTTGCCTGGCTTAACTCACTTTCCTCCAGCAGCCAAACAAGCTGACATTGGTTGTCTAGCTGCGAGAGGGCAGACAGCAATTTGTGAGCCCTGTGCTCTAGGTTTGGAAGCCCGCAGTAAGCTATCTTTGTCATAAAGTATTGCTGCCGCCTTGTGGAGTATAACGAACTGCCATCCACGGGGATGGGCAAGTAATAGGCCAATGCGTGTGGAACATCTTTGAGAGTATTTCCCCTTTCTATTCTATAGGTATCTAAATATCGCTCGCTAGAAAAAATGTTTACAAAGCTTTGGCAACACTCCCTAATCGCAAATGGCAGGCTCCGCGGATAATGACTATCTCGCTCAGGCCAGTTCAGAGAAGAATTGTTAAACTTTTCTATGATTTGTCGCCAGGGGCTATTGTGAAGAGGGGTTGGTAAATCGCGCAAGAAAAAGGTGTCGTGGAACCAGGTAATACCAGGCGCAAGGCCAACGTGGAACCTAGTAAAATCTGAAGCGGGATGATCCTCTACTTGGTAAAAGAAAATGTCATAGGGGTTAGTTCGGTGCCTACGATAAGCTGTCAAATAGTGATGCGTTGAATAATTCTTGTACTTTTCAAATGAATCGTGAAACAAATCTATGTCAAATGAGCTGCTTAAATAGTCCAATAACTCATCGCTAACATAAGCACTTACGCTGTTAGTCGGACGTGCAGGATTGGTGTTTAGCGGAGAAAACCAAGCTATTCTAGTTCTCATTGTTATCTCCTACCTATAGGGGACAATAAAGAGTTAATCACCGCATCCCAGGAACTGCCAAGCAGGCCCGAGTCGCAGATAAACTGCCGACCTGCTCGTCCCATTTCGTTGTTCAGATCCGGATTGGCGATAAGCGAATTGATTGCATGGCCTATGGTATCCGGATCCGGAGATAGCACTAGTCCGTTCTGCATATGTCTAACGAATTCCAATGTCCCACCGCTATCGCTAGCTGTTATTACGGGCTTTGCAGATGCAAAAGCCTCTAATGTTACAAAACCGTAATCCTCATCGTAAGGCGCATAGTATACCGCTAGACAGCGACTATAAAGTTCCAAAAGCTCCTCGTCGCTCACGCGGCCAAGGAACTCAACCCGCGTGCTGAGTCCCAGCCTATTAATTTCAGCGCGATAATAATCCATTATAAGTGGATCCTCGGCAATTCCTACAATCCTAAGTTTTACAAATGGATGCACTATGGATAGGGCTTTTATGGCGAGATCAACTCGTTTGATGCCAACTAGGCGTCCTACGGACAATATGTAGTTATCGGCAGGCGAGTTGTAGTAACGACTGCCAAGAGGTAGCGGGGGATATAGAACAGAGGCGTCAATGTCGCAATAATGGTGTAGCCTATTGGCTACTGTGGCAGAAATAGCCGATACGTAATCTGCTTCTCCAATAACTTTAATGTCGCCATCGGTTAGCATGTGCCTCAATTGTTCATCGCGCGGATCGTCAGAAAAATCACTATAGCGAGTGCCAAAGAGATCGTAAATTTGCCGATGCTGATGAATTAACCAAATGCTTTTTAGCGAGTGGCGAATGTAATAAGTTGGGAATTTAGTTGCGATTATTAGATCTACTCGTTTGCCTAAGGCTCGCTCTACAGAGAACGAACGCCAAAACGCTACTTGATTTAATAAGCTTTCTTTGGGATGAAAGACTAAAGGCAACTCTAGCAGATGTACTTCATGATTTCGTTTCTCCAACTCTCGCACAAGTGCTTGGCCGAGAATCTCCGCTCCGCCGCTGGTGTGGGAAAACTTTACATTGAGAATTGCGATTGTTGACACAAACGGATGCTACTCCACTTCTGCAATAACGCAATAATCCTGATAGCCAAAAAGCAGCTCGTTTAATAGCTTGAAATTTCGATTGAGCAAGTTAACGCTATGAATCCATTTCGGTGTCATGTAATCTTCATGGGGGATTTCGCAGAGTTCGGCATTTTGTGGGAAAGGAGAGAGCTTCCTCACTTCTACGACTTTTAAGCCTTGCAAGTTTATTAGAAAGCTCATTGTGTCTGGATGAAGTGGCCACACGTGCGTGGGGTCTCTAAAGTAATTTCGCGTAAGTGCTATCATTGAGTCGGAGTTAATTGTTTCAAAGACAACTTTTCCACCTTTTTCCACTTTGTCCTTACAAAGGCCAATTAACTCTGTAATCTGCTTCTGCGAAAGATGTTCAATTACCTGTATGGCTATTACGCCACCTAGGCTGTGGTTAGCCAGGCTTGCAAGGTGCGTCATGCCATTTTCAAATCTAACGTCTAAGTCCATGGATCTGCAATGTTCTACCATTGCCTTGTCTAAATCTAGGCCGTAGCTCGGAATATTCTTAACCTTAAATAGAGATTGCAGTTCGCCGCGCCCTGAGCCGATTTCTAGTATGGGTTTACTGCTGCCTTGAAAGATCGGAGGGTAAATTGAAAGTCGCTTTCGTATCTCATCTTCACTTCCTCTGAAGCGGTTTTCCAGCAATAAGTACGAATAGTCCAGATCGCATAGAGCCGGCTTGTAGGTCTCATCCAAAGGAGGTGCTTTAGCAGAGATATGCCGTTTTGCATCTATTATGTTGTTTAGATTGCTATTTATTTGAACGACTATTTTTTCCAGTCCCTTAGTTATCGAATCGAGCGTGTCTAGCTTAAATTGATGTTCAGCACTTTTTTCCTGTAGCGTCGCGATATATAGATTTAACTCATGCATGCCGTTATTGAGAGCTTCAATAGTACTTCGCTCGGACGATCTAATGGTAGCAATTGCGTCGTCGTTAGCTCTTTCTAGCCGCTCGTTGGTTTGGCGAACGTCTTTGTCTATTTTCTTTATTATTTGCCAATCGCGGCTATCGATATATGTGCTTAGGTGGTTTAAAAATCGAATCAGGTTAGCGTAAAACTGCTGTTGCCTCGCTAGGTAGTTCTGAAGAGGAGCCAGTGTAAGTGTGTGTTTTAGTTTAGTCGTTATGCCATTAAACAAAGACTTTCTAGATAACCCTTGACCGTCAGCAGTTATCTCCAGTGGAAAGGAATGGTTTTTGTTTAGATATTTTAGCTCATCTGAGTATATTAATTCGCCAGGCAGGCTATCTCTTGTAGTGGTGGAATTACTGATTTCGCCCTCGGTGCTGTAATCAAAAGAGGTATTAGCATCTCGTATAGTCATCGTTACCTCATATGGCCTTAAAGTAATTTTCAAATAGCCTGCTCATTAAGGTTTAAGATTTTTGATTGCTTTAGAGCTAATTTACTGTTATACGGAAACAGGAAAATACTGTTTTTTTGTTAATATTTACCGAGTGGAAAAGCCTTCCCCATGTTTGATATCGACGTGTAATATCGACGTGTAATATCGACACTGGGTAATAATGTAGCTTCCTACGAATGGTATATATCCAATCGCGAATTATATAGCTTGATTCGTGGAAATAATCAAAAGTTTAGCTGGGTAACTGAGATATGAATTTGAGAGTTGCTAAATTATTGGCTGTATTGAACATCGTTATTTTTTTACCTCTCTCTGTTTTTGCAGAAGATGAGTCGGTGAGCAAGAATTTCGGTAGGCTTAGAACTGGTAAAGCTTACCGCATCGATAAGGATGGGTATAGGATTACAGATCACTTGGCCGAACTAGAAGTTACAGTTGACGATCTCAAGCGACAGGTAATGTCATTGGAAGATGAACTAGAAGAAAAGCGCCAAATTATTAGTTCGCTAAAGGCTAGCGGAGGAAAGGTGAGGAGTGTTGAGCTCGAAGAGAGAGAGCTAAAACCTCCGAGAACTACTAAAGTGTCTAACACTGAGTTGCCGGCGAGAATGTCAGTGGACTGTATTTCGGCTATTTCTCCTCTTCAGATAAAAATAGCGCAGTTGGAGAAACAGATTGCCGAGCGCCTGGTAATAGATAAGAACGGTCAGAAAAATTTGTCCTCCGCTGAAGAAGAAAATATTCAGCTAAGAGCTTCAGTGAAAGCGAAAGACGAGGCTGTTGCAACGCTCCAGCAGCAATTAGCTGAGGCAATAAGCGCGGTAGAAACTGCTCAGCAGTCCATCAAAGGTTTAGAAGGGAATCTAGAGCTGGCAAATGCAAAGATTGAGAAACAGATCGAGAAACAATCTATGTCAGAAGCGCAAGAAACTGTGCCATCGCCACTATTTTCCGATTCCCAAGCTAGGGCTAATTTGATTGGCGATGTCGAACCATCATTGGCCAAGAAACCTGAAGTAAGACGCGAGCTACCAAAAGTGGAGGACGTGTCCGTTGCTAAGAAAGAGCTAGGCGAGGCATTTTCTGTAGTTCAGCGCCTTATTGGTAAACGCAAAGATTTACTCGACAGCGCTAAAGCTAGTCGGAGAGATATTAGTATTAAAATTGCTAGTTTAAAGACAAAGTCCGGTGTTTCGCTAGATGTTTTAAGAGGACAGTTTAAGGTATCTCGGGATCGAGACGAACTTCGACAAATAGCAGGTGGCCTTGAGCAGATTAAGGATGTTGTAAGCCAGGATATATTGCTTTTGACAAGACTAGTAGAAGGCCGCAGGACGTCTACTAAAGTCATTGCGCGTTAGTTCGGGCTAGAATTAGGTGGAGCTCCTTACAAACTCGAGATTCTCTAAATATTCTCACTTTGCGTTAGCGGGTTATTGTCTTGCCTCTGGTCTTTCTATAGGTCTTTCTCAAACCATAATAGTGGTGACGTTGCTTTATTGGATCGCATATCTGGTAAAGCAGATTTCTCTTGGTAATAGGTTCAATGACCAATCTAGCGAGCTGCAAGCAATATATGCCCACCAGCTAACCGCTCCTATAATGTATTGGGTAACAATCTCTTTTGTATCTGCTTTAGTAGGAATGAATTCCGGCCGGGCGCTAGAAGAGGCTTTTAAAATGAGTATCTATTTATTGTTGCCATTTTGTGTATTCACGTCACTTAGCAGTTTTCGGCTTAATGCTGAGGTTCGTTTGGGCAGAATGAAGTGTTACTTATTTTGTCTATTGCTTAGCCAAATTATCGCCGGGGTTTATAGGACTATTAATGTTGGCTTTAATGATGTTTTGGTCCATTCGCTTAAGCCGCCGGGCGCTGTGACTGAATCGGGCCAATTGGTCTTAGTAATTGCGGGGGTTATTGGACTTTGGTTCATTTCTGCATTGGGCCGTACTTCAGCCGCAAAACCGAGCGCCTTATCTCATAAGAAAGCTAGCGAAGCAGCTATGGCAGTAAGTGTTTTTCTAGGCGTGTTAATAATTGCGTGGCCGGACGTGTTTGGTCTAAATCGAGTTTTGTGGTTTAGCCCAGTTGTTCGAATTTTCCTAGCACTCGGCATAATGGGAATGCTATTGCCGATGTTTGTTTTTAACTTTTCTAGGCATTGCGTCGGTAAGGAACTCACAATGGGTCGGCTAAACGGCGTGCATGTTAGGCGTTTTCTATTATTTGGAATTGCTACGCTGTTTGCGGTGTTCCTAATAAATTTGAAGCGTGGCCCCTGGCTTGGTGTGTGTTTGGAGCTACTGATAGTGGGAGTGTTATTGTCTAGGCGTTTAATTTTTTTTACAGTTTTTTTTATAATGGCAACACTTGTCGCGTTAGCGCCAGCGCGAACCCGTCTGATGCAGTTAGTCGATGATTTTGTTATCAGTGGCGGCAGGCAATATATGTGGGAGATAGGTAGTGAACTAGCTCAACGCTTTCCAGTTGGTCTTGGCCTTGACAATGCACAAGTCATGCGAAATCTCGATCCGTCTTTGCCAGAGCTCCATAGGCACATGCACAATAATTTACTCAATGTGGCCGTAGAAAATGGATGGCTAGGAATGATGGTATATATATGGTGGATGTTTGTGGCAATTAAAATGGGATTTGTTATCTGGCAAACAAACAAAGGTGCAGTGGATCTTAACGTGCGAGAAGGCGCGTTGCTGGGATTATTTTTGTCTTGCGGTCTTGTGGGTTGGCAAGTGGCAGGGCTTGCAGAATATAACTTTGGCGATGGAGAAGTCTGCATGATAGCTCTGTTTTTTATGGGATTGCTCTTAACGTTAGGGCAACTTTTACAGAAACCCGTGGGAGCCAGATGAGAATTGTTGTAGAGTAGTATCGCTGCTACTCGCCGTCCAACTCTGGATTGAGTATGTTTTCGCTTAACATTTCCACGCAATCGAGCTGTGGAAGTTGCTCTAGGAAGTTATTGTGCTCTTCGTCATCTGCAAAGAGATCGCCAGAAATATCGTTGTTTGGGGCTTCAGGCTGATTTTCATGAAACTGAGCCAGATCCTTTGCTTTTAGTTCAGTAGATTCTAGTTCCTCCAGTTCTTTTTCTGTTGCTAGTATAATATTCTCAATTTCGTCCAAGAAGAGCCGAACACATTTTTTTAACAACACAGGCATTCTTTTTAGATCGATTTCTTTATCTAAAAAAATTTTTTCGGGTTTCGCAGTATTGCCTGGGTTAACCTCTATGGTGGCCTTTGAATTTCTGTCGTAGGCGAGTACTTGAAAGAATGGATAATCGTCTTCTTGTAGCA
Source organism: Deltaproteobacteria bacterium (assembly GCA_020845775.1). Classification (NCBI taxonomy): domain Bacteria; kingdom Pseudomonadati; phylum Myxococcota; class Myxococcia; species Deltaproteobacteria bacterium. Next base: position 56,964 of record JADLFC010000116.1, on the reverse strand, counting down.
AGGAATCATTCAGGCGAACAATGAGCCGGGGCCACCCTTGCCAGTCATCAAAATCCATAGAGAAATAAAAACGAGGCCCTAGATCTATTCGAGAAACCTTGACGAGGGATTTGCGTATATTCATCATTGTTTCTAGCATGAGCGCTTGTCTTTGTTTAGCAGCTATGCCAGCTAGATCGTTAGCTTGCTCGAGCTGCTTCTTTTTTCGCTGCATGCGCGTTTCAAAGGCACCAACCGTCGCGCTCAAATCGGTGTTTGGCAATATAGAGTTAGGATCTAATTCTCCGTGGTCGCTATGGCCAGGTTGGACGATACCGTTACTTTTTCGAGTCGCAGTCATCTGCTGCGGCTCTTTTGTCCTGCCTGCCTCAGTGGGGCGAAGTTTTAATAAGCCCATGATCCTTTTTATGCCACTGGTTAGTTATTGAAATATGCTATTATATCAATTAGTTACCGCTGCTTAACTCGCTATGTTTATTGCTCGACTCTTTTTATTGAGTTTTTATAACATATAATATTTCTATCGGTTAAAATGCCAACCCGCTTTATACTTGTATCTGTGACGATGCTTAATTAAGTGGAACATGTCTGGGCGACTTTTTTAGAAGGAGGCGCGGAGACAAAAAGCGCAATGATTGCAATGTGTTATGGACAACCTACAGAAGTCCCTTGCGATGAAGGGCTTCTTCTAGCATATGGGCTTCGTCTGGGCTGCACAGGCGTGGGCTTTGTCTATTGGTAAAAATTCGCTTTGCTTTTTCGAGCTCCTCTCGCATCGCTTTTTTCTTAAATGGCTTTACTAAGAAACCAGTAGCGCCGGCTTTTATGCAATTTATTAAATTCGCCGGAGTGCCGTAAGCTGTGAGGACTATAATCGGCAGATGGCGAAAGCGGTCATCTGAACGAACTGCTTTCATTAATTCAATCCCACTTATCCCCGGCATATTGATGTCCGTAATAATGCAATAATACGATCCCGGCGAGTTTTCGAGTACTCTTAAGGCATCTGTAGCTCCACTTACGCCAGTGAGGTGAGGAAAGCCCATACTTTCTATGTACGCTGAAATTATATCTCGAGGAGAATCAAGATCCTCCACTAGTAAAATGCCGAAGTCTCCCACTGTTGGCGTATGATTTGCTAATTCTCTAAGCGCCTGCTGGATCTCCGTAAAAGCTTCTTTCCCAGAAAATACCTTTACGCCAGCTAGCACAGCGTCCCACTTCTGTGGAATCTCCTCCGTTTGGCTAAAGATACAAGCTACCATGAGAGGATTAAACGCCCATCCAGCGGTAAATAGTTTTAATGACTCAGCTATATTTGCCGACGCGTAGTCAATAAGTGCGATATTAAAGGTCTCAGTGGATAGAGCCTCTAAAGCCTCATCAGCTGTAGAGGCGATTTGACAATTTATCCCTTCCTTGCGAGCCGTTTTTTCAAGCAATGCGCTGGCGACTTGGTTTGAGCTAAAAACTAAAGCAGATAACATAGGCCTATTTTACTACAAGACTATACCGTTTCCAAAAAGTAAGTTAAATATTTTACTTTTTGTAAATGGTATAAATGTTTGGGCAGGCTAATTAAAAGAGCTAGTGCTATATGTGTCCGTCGTTACTCTTACTTTTTCCTCGGATACTTCAGAGTTCGAGTTAAAGGTAGTTACGCTATAGTTAACAGCCTCAAAAGACTTAACATCTATAGCTTCTCGCTCTACTAAGAATTTAGTGGCTCTTACTAGTAGTTCTGAGGCGCTTTCGCTAGGTGAGCCAACGACAGAGTTTTGTGGCAATATTATAGCCGAAACGTGAAGGGTATTATTACCTGATGATAAGATGTTCATAGTCCGAATCGGAAAGTTGTTTTCAAATTCATATCTGCGGCTATAAAACGAGCGGAGATCGGCTGGCAAGATAGTTCCAGCAAGCCAAAGTAATATGGCGACGAAACAACCCCCGAGTATTGCCAATAGTCTATTGAGCGAAGTCTGTCGCAAACAGTCGTTATTTAAAAGCGATTTCGTAAATTCTCGGATATTTTCATCCGTCGTTTCGGATTTTGTTCTTAAAACCAAACTATCAACCAACTCGTCGTGAATTCCCTGATGAGTTTTGCTAAATAGCGCGCATGCAATATTGGAGAAGAGATACGACAACACCACTAATACGTGAAGCTCGAGTAATGCTGGAGGTGCAACTATCTCAAGTTTCCTAAACGCTATCGGCGGAACTTCTGCAACTAGTATTAATGCACCGTATGTCAAAAAAAATCTTATAAGGGCTTGTCCCGCGCTAAGGAAGATAGCTTCTCGAGAATCAGTATTCGCATTTACTACTCTAAGGCCAAAACACCTCTTGCCTAAAGTTTGGCCGCTTACCAATCTGGAATGTCCCAAGGTAAAATACAGGCCAGTAATGAGAAGTGTCAAAACAAAACCCCAGTCAAAAATATTGGCCACGCGGCTTATCAATGACAGAAATGCGCTTAATACCAAATAATCAACTATGGCAGCGAGAAGGCGGGGCGCAGCACCGGCCAATTCGATGGCAGGGTCCGAAGATTGTGAAACGGGTATGGAACTAGAGGATGGCATATTTGTGTTAAAATACTTTACTGTATCGCCTTAGTGACGCGTATTGTAATAACAAAAGTATGGATAAAGAGAAAGTGGGAGTCAAAAAAGTCGACCACGACAGATCATATATCGTTGTTGACTTTTTTTCATGGATTATGTGGTTTTTTGTGATTTGGCTCATATATACTTTTTCGTGCATGGGTTGGGAGTACTTGGGTCCTCGCTGGCAGAATGAGTATTTCCAGCGATTAAGCAAAATAGCAGAGACTCTAGAGGGTTATTGGAATAAGGCTCAAGAGGAATAAACATTTCTTAATCTGAGAGAAATTCCCTTACGTATTGGGATAATAATTCGGATACGTCGAGTAACTTGTATCCTAGTATGACAAACCCATCTCGGCCGCCTTGAATCCATATCAAGCACTGTAGGATCCATAGAATGTTGAATCCAAAGATAAAGAAGTATGAAAAAATTACTCCGCCGAATATGCGCTGTATGTCGCTTTGTCGCGGGCTTAGCGTGCGATAAGCAGAAACTATGTCGATAGCTACCGCTGCGCCAAGTAATGATGCAAACAAGGTATTAGCATAAGTGTCAAGAACAAGACCGGCAACTAGAGTAGGTAGGGAGAAAAACGGGAAAAAATAAGGGGCAAGTGAGATAAACGGACCGAAATGTTTCTTGTCCTTGTAGGTCTTATGCATCACATGGCCTCCTTGTTCGTGCACTTGAAGATCGGTTAGTATGTTTCCGCTAATAACTATCATCGCTGCGTGTTTGACTTCGTGTAAGAGTGTCCTAAGCCATTTCGAACTTTGACTAAGAAGAATTAAGCCAGCGAAAAACCCAAGGCAAAACAATGAGCCGTTTTTTTTGTCTATCCCGATATTTGATAGCATCGTATAAAGAGCTGATAATGAAAGGATGAGCAGAATAAAAATGCTAGGTATAGCTAAGAAAAAAGCCATACTGCCTATTTTTTTTGATAGGTCCACTTTAGGGAGCTTATATGAATCCGCGAAAGTTTTTCTGCGCTTAAATATGCCCATTTGGTCTACTATTCATGTTTGAACCAGTTCACTATGCTCCCTTGCCGAGTATCATCGATAGCTCGGAAGGTTTTTTGCTCCCTCAAAAACATGCCCAATTAACAAAAGGGGTGGTAATTCTTTTTCATGGCATTACCGCTACTCCTTCCGAAATGCGAGTTTTGGCTGAGTTCCTGCACGCTAGAAATTATAGCCTTATTGTTCCGCGCCTAAGTGGACACGGCAAGGATGTCTCTCAACTAAAACAAACGCATTACAGCCTTTGGCTCTCTGATGTAGAGAGAGCACTTCTCGAAGCTTATAAATTGTTAGAGACATCATCAAGCAAAAACCTTTATGTCATAGGTCTTTCTCTTGGGTCGCTTTTAGCACTTTATCTAGCTACTCATTTTTCTGTTCAGCAACTCAAGGGCGTATGTGCGATATCGACGCCTTATAAATTAGAATCTCCAGTAAAAGACTGCTTGCTTCATGCAGTGTCGTATATGCCGGATATGTTCTTGCAAGTTTTGGGAGTAATAAAAAAATCGAGACGTCCACAGAATTACCTGGCATATCATCATAACGCCTTCCCAGAACATTCTCTGACTGCGCTGGGATATTTGGGCAAGATTAGACGCATGGTGTCGAGCAAATTGGGGAGTTTGAGTTGTCCCATACTGTTATTGCAGGATCCCTTTGACCATCATCTGTCGTTGTTTTCGTCTCAAATTATCGCCCAAAGTGTCTCTAGTGAGGTGGCAAGAATTCATTTTTTCCCCCATGGTCAGCACGAGTTGCCGATTGGTCATAGCCATGCGGTTGCATTTGAGGTAATTTGTGAGTTTCTTGAAATTGCCTCTGGCAATCGGTAGTATTGTGAGATGGTGGAGAGAAAATGCCACGCGAAATCGTTCATTGGGATGTTCTTCATTCAGCTATGGCTCAGCTTGCTGGGCGCAACGCAGAGGTGGTTGATATTTGTCTGCATAAGTTTAACGCCGTTGCGCGTCTTGGAGCAGTTGTGCACGATGCTCCCTATTATGCGGATTGGGGGAAAGATCTGCACTTTACCGCTTATGCGGAATACTTGCATGGACTGCATTCAGAAGACACATTTTTGCCGCTAAAGAAACTTGCGATGAGCATTGTTGAGATGAAGGACGCCCGCCAGAGGTTTGTTTGTTGGGCGCTTCTTCTAGGGATGGTTAGTCATTATGTGGCCGATGTTAATTTCCATCCCGTTGTCTATTATTTTACGGGAAACTATAATGATGAGGATATAAAAAAGAGGGCGCGAGCGCAAACGCTGCATCGTTTGTTCGAAGTTTATATGGATGCTTGGTTTCGCCGAAGAGCTGGCGTAACAGGGGACTTGTTTGTAGGGAGTCTTATTAGACAAATTGGAGTTGATTTAGAACCCATTTGTGCATTGCTTGCAGAGATAAGTATAGAGGATTTAAGCGGCAACGACTTGAATCCCGATGAATACAAGACAAAGGCCAGCAGAGAGAGCGCGTGGCAGAAAAGTATTAAATGTTTAGCATTTTGCCAGCGTGCTTTTTATAATCATCCTTTGGGAGCACTTGTTAGATTGTTTAGTAGGCTGACGGGAAGAATAAAAGACGTCGATGTCTTATTCTCCTTTAATCGCCAATGTGATTTAAAGTTGTTTAGTTCGCCGATATCTTACAAGAATCCTGTTACTGGAATAGGGGATAGTGTTTCAGTAACGGAACTTAGAGATAAGTCTGCTGCGGAAACTGCTGAACTATTTATTAAGTTCGAACCTTTGCTAAGCCAAGCTGAAACAAGTGTGGATAAGGCATTAGGTGGAGTCGTCGGCAAGTCGCTTAACTATGGCAAGTCTGCTGTAAGTGGTGCGGATATGAAATATATGGCCGAGAAACTTGAGCCGTTTCTGGCAGGTGTTTTCGATGAGTAGGGGATTTATGAGGCGCATTCGCTTCCAATTTGTTTTATGCTTGGTTATGTCGATAGTTTTTGCCGCCTGCAAGCAGGAAGATTCTGTTTTTGAAGCAAGGCGCAAGTTAAGTGAGATAGGTTTGGAGTTTGTCGAGAGCGATTTTGTTACTCAAATTATTAAAGGGGATGAGTTAAGCGTTAATTTGTTTTTGACGGCAGGGATGAATCCTAATTTGGCGGTAGATATATCCAAACTATCAAAAAAATGGCAAGAAAGAATTTTTGAGAATTACGGTTTTCCCTATGAGGAGGAGGTAATTGATTTGCCAGTTCTTTCGATAGCGCGAGTTTGTGGGCATACAAGCATTGCGTCCATGTTAATAGGGGCGGGCGCACGCGAAGCGGAGGCGGATGAGGCTGATGAGTATTTCAGAGCTATTGCAAAAATGGCTTCTGGCCCCGATAGGCGTTTTAAGGAGCTATATAAGCTGCAATATCTTGCAAAAAAAAGACAGGAACTGGAAAAACTAAATTTGAGTAGTGAAGAATAAAAATATTAAAATTGCAATTGGCTCCTTTCTTGTTTTTCTTACGTTCATCATATTTTACTCGAGCACTTTGGATAGACGCCCTTTTTATACCAGGGGAGAGGGTAGAGAAGCGTTAGTTGTAAGTGCGATGCTTGAGCAGCGCAATTATGTGTTGCCATTGCGAAATGGCTTAGATATCCCGTCTAAACCCCCAATGTTTCACTGGATGGCCGTTCTCTCGTCTCGTATTCTGCAAGGCGGCACCCTAAATGAGTTCGCCATACGCTTTCCATCAGCATTGTGTGCGGCTGTAGGGTTAGGGTTGTTTTTTGGTTTTATATCTCGTGTTGACAATTTTAAGGCGGCGCTTTTGTCGTCGCTAATTCTCGCCACTTCCTTTGAGTGGAGCCGAAGTGCCAGTCATGCCAGGGTGGATATGTGCTTTGCTTTTTGGTTTTTGGCGGCGTCTATATCGCTGTTTGCAAATATAAAAAACTGGCAAAGAGGTGCGAAGCAATCGTTTTTTGCCGTGAGTGCGAGTATAATAACAATTGCCTTTGCAGTGCTATCTAAAGGCCCCGCAGGCCTAATATTGCCATGGACAGTGGCAGTATTGTATATGGCCGCTACTAATAAAAGGCCGATTGCCGATTTCTTTCGCCTTCGTTTCCTTTCTCAAGCAGCACTGATGATTGTGTCATCAACGCTGCTTGCGGGTGTGTGGTATTATTTAGCGTATTGCGAAGCTGGAATGGAGTTTATTAATCTTCAGCTCCTAAAAGAAAATGTAGCTAGAGTAGTTTCAGTTGAGGGGGCCGATAGAGGACATGAGAAGCCTTTTTATTTTAGCGGTATTTATTTTTTTATAAGTTTTTTCCCCTGGAGTGTCTTTTTCCCTCTCGTAGTATGCTGGTGTTGGAAAAATATTAGGAATTTGCGTGCTGTGTGTCCAGACGGAGTTTTGTACTCCTTGGTTATCGTTTTAGTTTTCTTGCTTGTAGTTACTCTTAGTATAAGCAAGCGAGAGGTTTATTTATTGCCGGCGTTCCCAGCAGCGGCGTATTTGTTAGCGCATGTTCTGCTTTCGGTGATGGGCGAGCAGGCGGATTATAAAATATCGCGTAGAATTGCTTCTACTCTGTTTTTTGTTTTGTTTGTTCTCCTGCTGGCAGTGGCTCCGTTATCTGTGTATCTTAATCTCCGTGCTGATATTAATGAAGATGTCCGAGAAGTCGTAGCGATGATTTTAGCTAAGCCTTTGTTAGCCGGTATATCGTCTATTGCAGCGGTGTCTTTTTTTTGTAGTGCGAGAACTTGTTGGAAGAGAAAATTAATTCAAAGTGCCTCGTATTTGGGGTTTGCAATGTTGGTCTTAATAACTGCGGTAAATGGCTACTTCTTTCCAGTCTTTTCCGAAGCTAGATCGCCAAAGGATTTCATGAGTAACGCTCGCCGATTTGTGCCAAAAGATGAAATTCTCTATAAATATGGCGCTGATTATTATTCAGCCATATATTACTATGGCAAAAGCGTGCCTGACATATCTCGCAGAGGTAGCACAGATCGAGTAACCTATCTCATAACAGCTGAGAATTATTTGGATAACCTTCGAGAGAAATATGCTGGCATTCGAGTGTTAGCGCGTAGCGATACTGCTGCTGCGGACGGTAGAGACAAGCTATTGTTAGTAGAGATTCCAGGATAGATTGAATGTGTGACGCCCCTGTGCAGATGAGTGGAATGGATCAAAGTTTAAATCGTAGGTCACTCGGAATGGGCGCAAGTATTCTCGCGTTTTTAGTAGTGTTTTTTCTTGCGTTTTATCCATTTAGCATTAGCTACAATGAGGTTTTTTGGAAGGAGTTGCTCGATGCTGGGCACTTATTGCTATTTGGCTTCGTAGCGTTGGTATTTTATAATATTTTTTTAGCCGTAGAGGGAATGGCTTCGCGGCGATATGTATCGGCGCTCGTTGTGAGTATGTTGTTGGCGCTTCTGGTAGAAGAGGTTCAACCATTCGTGGGTCGAACTGCTAGTTTGGAGGACTTCATAAACGGCGGTTTTGGGATCCTTATTGCGCTTAGTGGTTTATGGCTTTGGAATCAGCAAGATACGAGAACGCTAAAATTGTTTTATTTTCTCGTAAGTGTATTGATAGTCGTAAATGCACTTCGTCCAGCCTGGCATGAGTGGAAAGTGATTTCGTGGCGCGATGCGAATTTTCCAGTGTTGGCAGATTTTGAAGACGAAATTGAGCTCTCGCTGTGGAGAACTCAAGCCGGTGGAAAAGGCGAGCCAACGAGGATTTCCCTGACTAGAGATAATGCTACACATGCTAATCTTTCGTTAGCCGTGCATACTGGTGGCGGTTCTTGGGCTGGCATTGCGTATAGAGCTAGCAATTTAGATTGGCATCAATTTAGCAAGCTATCGCTGGATGTGAATAATCCAGCCGAGCCGTTTGTTCTTCATGTTAGGATTGATGACGATGGAGATGTAAGTAAGTACGGAATGAGATTTGAGAAGGCCTATCCGCTTTCGAGTGGGTTAAACAAGATTGAAATTGGGATGGATGAGATTGAGAACGGGCCGCGAAGGCGAAAGCTTAACACCAGAATGATAGATCGCTTGATATTATTTACTGGAAAAAATGAACCTAGGAGGAGTTTCTATATTGATAATCTCAGACTCAGTTAGGACGGGGTTAGAAGTTGTATGAAAATTGTAATTGGCATTCCAGCGCGCTATGGATCGACCCGTTTTGTTGGCAAACCGTTGGCAAAAATAGGCGGTCAGAGCATGATAGAGCGCGTTTTGTCAGTTGCAAGGAGAGTTGCTAGTGAAGTTAGAGATGTTGCTTATTTTGTAGCAACTGATGATAAGCGCATTGAAGAACATGTGAGGGGAATAGGAGCGCCTTGTTATATTACGCCGGAGAATTGCCGGAGTGGTTCGGATCGCGTTTTAGCTGCGGTCACTCAGTTAGATGAGAAGCCAGATTTCGTAATTAATCTGCAGGGGGATGCTCCATTTACTCCGCCAGAGGTGATTATTGCCTTAATAACAGCGTTTCGTGCAAACAGTAGTATAGATGTATTTACACCTGTTCATCAACTAACATGGGATGCCTTAGACCTTTTGAGAGAAGCTAAGAAGGTAACACCTTTTAGTGGCACTACCGTAATAGTTAGTAGCGACGATGCAGCAATTTGGTTTTCAAAAAATATTATTCCAGCGATTCGCAATGAAAGTCGTTTGCGCGAAGGCGGAAATGAGCTGTCGCCCGTGTATCAGCATTTGGGAGTGTATGGATTTCGCGTAGACTCTTTGGAGACGTTCTGCAATGCGCCACTGAGTCATTACGAGCTCTTGGAGGGGTTAGAGCAACTTAGAATATTAGAGGCGGGTATGCGAATTCAGGCAGTAAGGGTTAATCTCGCGGGCAGTGCATTTCAGTCTGGCATCGATACCCCAGAAGATTTAGAACGGGTGGAAAAGAGCTTGCGCGAGGGGGGGGAATCGTTTTAGTGACAACGCTTGCAATAGCACGTCATGGCAATACATTTAGACCAGGCGAAGTTCCTCGGCGCATAGGTGTAAGCACCGATTTGCCTTTGGTAGAAAAAGGTGTTGAGCAAGCACGAACTATCGGAACATATTTGAGAGAAAACGCTTTATTGCCGGATGTAGTTTACACTTCTCATTTAAAGCGCACAATTCAAACGGCTGAAATCGCCTTGGCCGAGGCAGAGTTGACAGCTCCCATAATCAGGCATGAAATGTTTAATGAAATTGATTATGGGCCGGATGAAAATAAAACAGAGGAAGAGCTAGTCGCTCGTATCGGTAAGAAGGCGATAATTGATTGGGATGAGCGGGCAATAGTGCCGCTGGGCTGGAAGGTCGATCCACAAAAGATAATTCATGACTGGGGTGACTTCGCTAGTCGAATTTTAAGAGACTACTCCAAGGGAAATGTCTTAGTCATAACGTCTAATGGGGTAGGGCGCTTTGCGCCTCATATTGCTGGGAATTTTACTGCTTTTGCGGCGAGAAACGCTATAAAACTAGCGACTGGTGCAATTGGAATACTCACTTACAGTTCTGTTAACGGTTGGGTGATTGACAAGTGGAATGAAAAACCTAAGGAACGTTTGCAACGGTGAATTATTGATTCACGGCAAGCCTTTGATTGTGCGATAGATATGCCAAAAAAATATGTAGGAGTGCCTTGTGATGCTTACATTGCCTGATTCGACGCTTGAGATGCTGGTCATTGCGCCACACCCAGATGATGCAGAGATATTTTGTGGTGGTCTCATATTGAAGATGACGAGTTGTGGCTATAGAGTTGGAATACTTGATTTAAGTCAGGCCGAGCTAAGTACCTTCGGAACAGTAGCGCAACGTCAGCAGGAGACGGCAAATGCAAGTAGTGTGCTCAATTTGTATTGGAGGTATAACCTAAGTTTGCCAAATTGTAGTTTTTATGAGTATTCCTGTTCTGAGCATAGCGGAACGGATCAAGGTTCGGCTGTTAGTTTGATGGTTGAGGTATTGCGCGCTACTCGACCTGAAGTTATTGTAACTCCATATCCGGTCGATAGGCATCCAGACCACGTTCAAGCAGGTCACATCACTAATCGAGCCTTGTTTATGGCAGGGCTCATTAAGTATCAGGCCGTGACACTTCCGCCATTTAGCCCAAAGCTAGTACTTCAGTACCAATTTCGCTCCGAGTTTGTTCCTTCCTTTGTGGTCGACATTTCAGACTTTATAGAGCAAAAATATGATGCTGTTAAGTGCTATGCCAGCCAAATATATCCCCAAGGTGGTGCAACTACGCTTTTATCGTCGCAAACTTCGCTTACTGCGTTTCGAGCACGAGACGCCCATTTAGGGGCTCTTATCGGTGTTGAATATGGAGAGGGATATCTGTCGAGAACTATGCTACGAATTGACGATATTATTGCGCATTCGCGTTCGAACTCCACTGACGTGGCGCTCTTCAATTGGGAGAGAAGGGTGTGAAGATAGCAATTCTTTGTCACTCTTCGCCTGGTGGCTCAGGAGTTCTTGCTACTGAACTTGCCTTCGGACTAAGTCAGCTAGGGCATGAAGTGCATATTATTGGAGATCGCAAGCCTTTTCGCATGGAGGAGGTGGACGAGAATGCTATATACTGCGATCTCGGTGAGGCGCCGCCCGAACAATCGTTTTGGGGACAATTGTTTGAAATCGTCCACAGTAGCTTTTCGAGGTTATTTGCTTCTTACTCACACGTAGATAGGAAGTTGCAACTCCATTTTCATGAGCTGTTGAGCTTCGATTATCCGCTCTTTGATAAATGTTCTTTTCCAACTCTTAGAGCGGCGAATACTCTAGCTAAGCTAATTGCTGAATATGGTATCGAATTGGTAAATGCTCATTATGTTATTCCACATGCGACATCTGCCCTTTTAGCGCGCGATAGCGGCATTAATTGTCGTGTTGTAACTACTTTGCATGGCACTGATATTACAAAGGTCGGTCCTGACGCTGCTTTTTTCTTTACAACAAAGCACGCAATTGAGGCTTCAGATGGAGTAACTGCTGTATGTCAATTTCTTGTTCGCGAGGCACAAAATAATTTTTCGATAACTAGGCCAATATCTGTAATACCAAACTGGGTTGATCCGACGCGTTTTGTGAGAATTGCAGATCCCGACGAACGACTGAAATATGCCCATCCCTATGAAACTATTTGCGTGCATGTTTCAAATTTTAGAGCTGTTAAGCGCTCGCCAGATGTGATCCGTGTATTCGCGAAGCTGCTCGAAAAAACTCAAGCGCGGTTAATATTAGTGGGGGAAGGTCCCGAAAAAGATGGTTGCTTAGAATTAGCTCACAACTTGGGAGTTTCGCCGTGGATTATAGATATTGAGCCAGTTGCAGCCGTAGAGCGCATATTGGGCATTGCCGATATGCTTTTTTTGCCGTCCGAGATGGAAGCGTTCCCTTTGGTCTTGTTAGAGGGAATGGCGTCCGGAGCTGTTTGTCTCGCAACAGAAGTCGGTGGAATACCTGAGCTGATTGTTGATGGGGAAAGTGGATTTCTGTTTCCTGTAGGCGCATGGGAGAAGATGGCAGAAAGGGCAGTAGAGCTATGCTGTGATGCGTCGCTGTCATCGACTATACGCGACAATGCTCGCAAGCTAGTCGAAACAAAATACTCCCCTCGCAATTTGATTCGAAGATATTTAGATGTGTATGAGGAGGTTTTTGCTAATTGAGCTAAGAAGTTTTCTTTAATAAATCGATCCCCTTACTACATCAGTTGGCAAATCTTCGACAAAGCGCGATACGTCAGTGTAGCCCCAGTTTCCGCGGCCAAAGGTTTGCCTAGATTTTGCGCGCGTCATGTAGAGCTGTTTGCGAGCGCGCGTCATTCCGACATAACATAGCCGCCGCTCTTCTTCTACCTCATGGTCGCTCGCTAAAGAGCGAATATGTGGCAGTAAACCCTCTTCCATGCCAAGCATAAACACAACGTCAAATTCAAGGCCCTTAGCCAGGTGCAATGTCATGAGCGAGACGTGTTCTTTGGGCTTTTCTTGGCCGCGGATTTGCTGTGCTTTGGTGTTTTCCTTGTCGAGATCAGAGGCGAGACTAGTTCTGTCGATAAAATGATTTAACCGCACATCGACGTTCTCCATTAACGCAGTTTTTACAAACTCAGCTCCTACGTTGCATAGCTCGGAGATATTTTCTAGGCGTGCTTCTGCCTCAGGAGTATCTTCGTTTTTTAAACTTTGAATGTAAGAAGTTTTTATGGCTATGTCGTGCAGGAACTTCGCCATGGCCTGTATTTTTGAATCGTGCGAGTGAGAGTTACTTGTCGTCGAGAGAATTTTGTCAGTGCGAATGCTATCCTCCTTTAATTCTGCTAAAAGTTCAAAAAAAGCACTGAACTTTATTCGGCTCGAATTGTTTAAAAATGGAGCCCCATCGGTTATTGCCTTTTCTAATGCATTATAGAGCGAAAGATTTAAATTATTGGCAAATAAAATTAGGGCGCTAACCGAAGTTGCGCCTAGTCCGCGCGTAGGAGTGTTTACTATTCGCAGAAAAGCCTCGTTGTCGTTTGGGTTAAGAGTGAGGCGAAAGTAAGCCATTATGTCTTTAATTTCCTTTCGGTCGTAAAACTTGTGGCCTCCATAAATTTCGTATGGGATATTGTTTGCTATGAGCATCTCTTCTACTGCGCGAGACTGAGCATTGGTTCTATAGAAAATGGCGATTTCTGAAATGGGCAAGCCCTGTCTGCGCAAAGTCAGGATTTCACGAGTTACAAAATTGGCTTCTTCGACCTCGTCGTATGAAGTGCTAAAGGAAACAGCTTTGCCAGCAGGGTTGGTGGTTCTCAGAGTTTTTTTTTGTCGAGTCCTGTTTCGCGCAATTACTGCGTTGGCAGCTTTTAGGATATTTTGCGTAGAGCGATAATTGTTTTCTAGTGTAACTACTTTGGCGTTAGGAAAATCTTTTCTAAAGTTTAAAATGTTTTCTATCGTGGCTCCGCGAAATGCGTAAATCGATTGATCGTCGTCGCCTACTACGCAGATATTTTGATGCTTTTCTGCGAGCATTCTTATTAGGAGGTATTGAACTTTATTTGTGTCTTGATACTCGTCTATCAGTATATGGCGAAATTTATTCTGATACTGCTGCAACAATGTCGGCTCTAACTTAAACAGCGTTACGACATTGCAGATTAAATCGCCAAAATCCATGGCATTAGCGCTAAGTAATTCCTTTTGATATTGCCGATATATAGTTGCGGTTAACTCCGCGATAGGCCTAGGCGTATACTTGTCTGAGATGAGATCGTCTGGAAACATGTATTGGTTTTTTGCTCTATCAATGCGGTGAGCTACCTGTCTCGGATCGACGATTTTTGGATCTATGTTTAACTTCTTATAGACGCGTTTTAAGAGTGAGAGTGCGTCGCTAGCATCGTAAATAGCAAAATTTGGCGTAAAGTCGAGCAACTCTGCGTGGGAACGCAGCAGTCTTGCACAACTAGAGTGAAAAGTTGAAACCCACAAATTATTGCCAGACGTGCTAAATAACGAGCAAACCCTGTGCTTCATCTCGTTAGCAGCCTTGTTGGTAAATGTTACGGCAAATATTTCACCTGGTGATACTCCATGCTCTATTACTAGATTGGCAATGCGTCTAGTCAGGACTCTAGTTTTGCCACTCCCAGCTCCCGCAAAGATTAGCAATGGGCCTTCTCCGTGGCTCACCGCTTCTAGTTGTTGAGGATTTAGATCCTGTAAGTGCTGTTTTTGCTCCATCGCGCCGCGCTAATTATGTTACACCTAGAGCTCACAGTCTTTTGGCCAGTAGCTCTTATGTCACTACTATTAGCTTGCTCGAGCGCGCAATGCAATTGTCCTGGCTGCTTGTTTTTTTAGAGATCTTTTAGGAAGAGAAATTAAGCTACCGACTTCAAACAGCACTGCTATTGGCTCATGGATTGATCTGTAGTGGTTAGTGGAAAATTCTAAAGAAGCTGTATGTCCATCTGTTTGTATATGGCTCGTTGCTGTCCTGCTAGCACGATTGCTTACATCCTTGCTAAAGGTTATCTTCCAAAGGTAGCAAAGCGAGAGAACTAGCATCAGCAACTCAAGCGTAATTATGGGGTCTCCTTGTACTGTTTGTAATAAGCTCATGTTTCCTCTATTTGTTTCCTCTGTTTATTGTTTACTATGTTTGCCTTTGTCGTTTGTCAGGGTTTTTTCGATAGACAAAAGCAGTGTTTCTATTGTTGTTGTATAGAAAAATTATAGAAACGCGTCAAGGAAATTATTTGGCAACAATATGTCAGGAAAATACCGCGTAAAAGATCATCTGTTTCACAAGGCTAAACAAGAGGGTTACCGTTCTCGCGCTGCTTATAAGTTAGAGGAGCTCGATGACAAGTATCATTTCTTAAAGCTCGGAGGTTTGGTTTTAGATCTAGGATGCTCGCCTGGTGGATGGTTGCAAGTGGCAGCCAGCAGAGTGGGGCCAAAGGGAAAGGTCGTAGGGGTGGATCTAAAGCCCGTGCCGGAGTTTAAAGCAAATGAGATCGCAGGATCTTACGAGTGTATCTCTGCCAAACCAGTTGTAATAGTGGGAGATATTTTAAGCTCGGCAATTTGCGGCGCTGCAGTACAAGAATTTGGCGGGAAAGTGGATGTAGTTCTAAGTGACATGAGTCCTAATCTTTCTGGTATTCGAGATAGGGATGTAATGATGTCTGTAAAACTGGTGGAAGCTACGTTTCAGCTAGCGAGCGAGTTTCTCAAGGCTGGAGGGACGGTCGTTGCGAAAATTTTCCCTGGACAGGAAAGTGACGAATTGTATAGGCAATTAAAACTATCCTTCCCCAATATTAGGCGAGTAGAGTTAAAAGCTAGTAAGAAAACGTCTAAGGAGTTTTATCTAATTGCTAGGAAATGATCGTGAGCTCCAATAAAAAACTTAGTAGGTCTGTTAGATATTGCGCATTGCTTGAAGAGGCAGCGGACTCGAGGTATGAGAAGGCATGAATAATTTCATTTCTTGGGTGCAGCGAGTTGGTAGGGGGGTCTTAGATGGGACAAGAGACTTTGGTGCTACCTGGGTTTTCTTAGCCCAAGTAGTTGCTCGTGCATTTACGCCTCCTTTTAACCTCAATCTAATATTTCAGCAGCTTAATGCAATCGGCGTTCAGTCCATTGCGGTAGTATCTCTTGTAGGTATTTTTACAGGGGCTGTTTTAGCTGTTCAGGGCGAGTATACCTTGTCTAAGTTTGGCGCTACGGCCTATACCGGCTCGGCAGTTGCTTTGAGTTTAATCAGGGAGCTAGGGCCAGTTCTTACAGCGCTAATGGTTAACGGCCGAGCAGGTAGTGCTATGACTGCTGAGCTTGGAATAATGAAGATTACAGAGCAAGTTGATGCTTTGCGATCGATGGCAGTCGATCCAATGCGCTATCTAATGGTGCCGCGTATAATAGCAGGAGTTATTTCGGTTCCATTGTTGACTTCCATTTTTAATATCGTCGGCATTGCCGGTGGATACTTTATCGGCGTTCACAATTTGGGTTTAGCGTCGGGAACTTTTATCTCTGAAATGGCACACGCAGTTAAGGATGTAGATGTTATATCTGGCTTAGTCAAATCTATTTTTTTTGGCCTCTGTTTTTCTTGGATATCGTGCTACAAAGGATGGACTTGTGGCTTTGGTGCCGTGGGGGTAAACCGTGCTACGACTAGTGCTGTAGTTACTTCTTCAGTAGTGATTTTAGTGCTGGATTACTTCTTGACTTCTATCATGACGCAGGTATTTCTTTGATACTAATTAGAGGACTGCATAAGCGTTTTGGCTCGAACCAGGTTTTGCGTGGCTTAGATCTCGAAGTCCCAACTGGTGAGACAATTGCTATTGTTGGCCCTAGTGGAACTGGGAAGAGCGTTCTTTTAAAGATTATCGCTGGATTCCTACAGGCGGATAAAGGCGAAGTAGTAGTTGATGGAAGGGATATTGCAAAAATTCGCACTAGTTCTGAGAGGCAAGAAATACTAAAAAGAATGGGAGTGCTTTTTCAGAATGCGGCGTTGTTTGATTCGCTGAATTTATATGAAAATGTGGCTTTTCCACTGCGCTACCATACAAAATATGGCGAGAGAGAGATTAGCCAGCGGGTTCTAGCTCATCTGGAGTCTGTAGGATTGTTAGGGCATGAGCTTGCTTTGCCTGGCGAGGTGTCTATTGGCATGAGAAAGCGCGTTGGAATTGCGCGGGCCTTAAGTATGCAGCCAGACATATTGCTTTTCGATGAGCCAAATACTGGTTTGGATCCAGAGACTGGTCAGGGTATTTATGACTTGATTAAAGAAACGCAAAAGAGGAACAGATTTACGGGAATCGTAATTAGCCATGAGATACCGGAGGTGTTTCAAGTGTGTTCTAGGGTAGCTATGATGTATGGCGGTGTTATATCGGATAAGGGTAGCGTAGAGGAGTTTTTATCATCTGCTAATCCTGTGACAATGCAGTTTAGAGCAGGTGAGGTAAATGGTCCGATCTCTATTTCTTGATTTATGCCGAGTGAGAAAAATAGTGAGGTAGCGTGAGCGAAAAGAGCGATAGCGAATTTATTGTACCAAAGCGCACATTTACTGTTGAGCTTTATGTTGGGCTTTTTGCAATAGTGGGGTTAGCCTGTTTTGGTTACTTGGCAATTAACATTGCTGGAATGGAGTTTCTTGATCGAGGACACTATCTGGTAAGTGCGGAATTCGACAACATTTCAGGTCTGGAACCAGGTGCTCAGGTAGAAATTGCTGGCGTTCCTATAGGCCAAGTGAGCAGTATCGAGCTAAAAAACACGTCTGCTCTTGTGGAAATGCGCATTAAAGAAGGCGTTAAGCTGCGCGATGACGATATAGCGGCTATACGCACCAAGGGAATCATTGGTGAGAAGTATGTTAAAATTACTGCTGGGGGTTCGGAGGAAGTTATTCGACCAGGAGATCAGATAGTCGACACAGAGTCTGTTGTCGAAATGGAAGACATAATTGGAAAGTTCATTCACAAATTGGAGTGAGAGTGTTTAATCGTTGGATAACTGCATTTTTGCTTGTTGGGGTATTGGCACTTCTGCCTCTGTCTGTAGTTTTGGCTGCAGAGGTGCCCACGAAGATAGTGCGCGAAACTATTGAAAAAGTACGTGCGGAAGTACTGTCTACTAAAGGCAAGGTTTCTGATAGCGAACTCGATAAACAACTGCGCGAGATAATACTTCCAGTATTTGATTTTGAGGAAATGTCTCGACGTTCTATAGGGAGCCACTGGGCAAAGGGCACTGTTGAAGAGAGGAGAGAGTTTGTATCTTTGTTTAGCGAGCTGCTTTCAAATACTTATCTCAATAGGATTAAGGATGTCGACCGCAGTGAAGTTAAGTATCTAGATGAAAAGACCAATGGGAAACAGGCATTAGTAAAGACAATGGTGAGAATAGATGATAACGAGGTGCCAATTTACTATAGAATGCGTCGAAACCAGGATGTCTGGCGTGTATATGACGTGGTGATTGAGAATATTAGTCTAGTTAGCAATTATCGCAACGAGTTTTCAGGAGTTATTCGAAAGGATCAATTTTCTGGCCTGCTTGCAAAACTCCGAGAAAAAAGTGCCGAATAGGTTTAATGGTTTAACAAGAAAGGCCATTTATAAATGGCTAGTTTGCACAACAAAGGGGTAAGCTATGCTCGGAAATAAAAGCTGTATTATGCAACGATTCGCCTTTGTTTTCTATTTAGCTATCCTGCTGTTGTTGCTCTTTAGCGTTGCCTGCGCCAAGAGAGTTGGCCAAGCCAATTTGCGCTCGGAGATGCAAGATGTTTATCAGGCTGTGTTGAGGCTTTATAGTTACGTATGGTCGCCGGAGGAGTTTAGCAAGGAAGAAAATCGGGACTCAATTCTAGGATTGCTAGAGCGGCTAGATGAAGATTTCCATCGCGCAGAAAGAGTTACTCCTGTCGAAATGTTCGAACCGGGTTTCCGCATAAGCTTGGAAATTCAGCAAGAAATGCTGCTGGATATTCGCAAGAGATTTGCCGCTGGTGCAAAGGATTATGCAGCCTGGCAGCTCAGAGCCTTGACTACAAATTGCACCGCCTGTCATTCGCGCTATGAAGTTTCCTTAGATTTTTTTGGAAAGGTTCCGCTGTCGAAGGGGGATACTTTTAGCGAAAAACTCGCATACGGCGAATTTTTGCTGGCGTCTAGGCAGTTCGACAGCGCTAGCGAGAACTTGCTCGCTCTGGCAAAAGAAGTAAGCCTGACCACTGCGATTGAGGAAGATATGCTTACGGCGTTAAAACTTTGGATTTTAGTCCAAGTAAGGGTTAAAAACAGGCCGGATGAGGCAGCTAAAGAGTTAAAATCCTTTTTAGTGTCCACGCGTGTTGAGGAGAGGAGCAAGGAAGTCATTAATTCTTGGGTAAAAACATTGATGGACTTGTCCAAGCATGAACATTTTGGGCGCGAACATCCTAAGACTGATGAACTTGCTAGAGCGGCCGAGCTTTTGAGATCGGTGCAGATTGACGATCCGTCGTTAATTAGAGATGAGCTAAATCTCGTCTCTACTCTTAAAGCTAGCTCTATTTTGCACAAGTACTTGCAGGGCGATATCCCACCGAAGGCACGTCGCCGCTCTACCTATTTATTGGCCTTGGCATATTCGCACATACCGATATTTTCTTTTGATGCAATGGGGCGTTTATATTTGGAACAAACCATACGCGAATTTCCAGAGAGTCCGGAAGCAAGACTTGCCTATGGGCTTTATGAGGATTGCGTCATAAATATGAATACCGGAAGTGGCGGCTTGCACTTGGACGAGGAGGAGAAAAAGAAACTAGAATTGCTACGGCGCAAGGCTTTTGGGGCAGCCGAACTCGTCATGCCGGATACGTTGCCAGATGCGACAGACTGACTTGTCAGGGCTAGCGGATAGCTTTTTGCGAGGTATAGGTTATCCGAACTTTCTTGGGGCTAGTTTTTGCGACCATCGCATAGTTGAAACTCACATCTCGGTGGTTATTATCGGTCGCGAGCTTGTCCTCAAGTTTAAAAAGCCCATACTGCTAGATTTTCTCGATTATTCGACACTAAAAAAACGCTGGCAAGCAGCATGTAACGAAGTAGCTTTAAATCGCAGATTAAGCGATGGAGTATATCTTGGGCTTTGGCCCATTTTAGCGATCAATAAAGAGTTCAGCGAAACGGACGTAGTTACGACTGACGTTTCTGATTCGACACCCGCTGGTTTGTTGGAAGTTGCCGTAGTCATGCGTACGCTCGCTATGGATTCTATGTTAAGTGAGATTATCAGAGGCGATAGATTATCCATCGATTTGCATATAGACCCACTTGCAAAGAAGCTAGCATCGTTTCACCGTTTAGAGATGAGCAAGAAAAGAGAAGTCGTTCGCGTCTTTGGAAGAGCTACTATAGATATAATATCGAAAGAGTCTTGCGATAATATTAAATCATTGGAGGCAGAAAACTCTAAACAGTTATTATCTACTGGCGCCAAAGGGGCGCTTGAGCGAGTAAAGACTTATGCTGATTCTTTTTTAGGAGCTTCGAGTGCAGAGGAGAAGTTTGCAAAGCGCGATCGCCTTGGTTACGTTGTAGATGGCCATGGAGATTTGAGGACTGAACACATATCGTTTAGGGCTGGTAGTGTTAATATAATAGATTGCATAGAGTTTAGCGAATCGCTGAGGATGGTGGATGTTTTAAGCGATATAGCTTTCTTGTGCATGGATCTGGATTTTTTGCAGCGTTCGGATGTGGCTGTTGAATTTCTCAATCGTTACAAGAGATATTTTGGAAGAGATTGTGAATTATCGCTTTTTACTTTTTATTCAGTCTATAGAGCGATGGTGCGCGCCAAAGTCGAGATTTTAAAATACATTCAAGTTGTGAATGGTGCAGCGAGTAATCTATCAGATTGCCTTGCCTTTGAAGCTAAGAACTGCCTGGCTAGAGCGGAGAGATATTTAGCTTTGGCATCTAGGTATGTATTGGAGATTCGCAGGCCATTTCTGATAGCGACTGCAGGGGTAATGGGTGTAGGTAAATCCACTTTAGCTAATTACATTGGCGCAATGTCTGGAGCGCAAGTGCTTGCAAGCGACAAAGTAAGAAAGGAGTTGTTTCCACCGGCGCTAGACGATAAATCACTGCCTTTTAGGTCTGGCAAATATAGTGAGAGTGCCACTGAGGCTACATATAAAGCAATATTTAAGTGCGCTGAGAGATGTTTGTTTTATGGCAACCCTGTGGTTTTAGATGCGGCCTTTTCGCAAAAGCGATATCGAAAAGATCTTAGGGAACTAGCGCGAAAATACCAAGTCCCCGGATTAATTGCCAATTGTTCCCTTGACTATGATAAATTACGGGATAGGCTTAAAATGCGAGAAACAGACAGTCGCTCGTTGTCAGATGGTAGAGTGGAGTTATTGGACAAACACATAGAGTCGTTTGAGCCACTCGATTCGAATGAGGGGCTTGTTGTCGTTGAGGTTGATACTGAGGCGAGTTTAGAAAGTCAGTTCGGAAGAGTCTTGAGTGCATTGAAAGACACATAAGGATAAAAAATTATGTCAGCTTCAGATCGCGATAATAATGCTAAAGATGATTATTCTCGTGAACATGCCAGTATTGATGAGCTGGGTAGGCCAATTGAGCCTAAAGAGCCGGAGGGCGATAAACGCATTGATAAATGCCCGGATTCGCATAAGCACGTATTTTTGAATCGCCACTGGAGGTCTCAGACAGTTTGGATTGTCGCGTACCTTATATGTTGTTTCTTCGCGATAGTTTTATCGCAGAGCATGCCTGGGTTAGATCTCGCTTTTGATATCGACATTCTTGGCAACGCTTACTTAGTTGAGATGCCGTTACTTGGCATTGTGCCGCCCATATTGCTTGCACGACCGTTTTTCCTAATTTACGACGAGTTTGCCGAACTTGCCTGTCATCATCTGCGCGTTGCTTCTGGTCTATGTTCGTTGAGAAAAATAGAATATCGCATCGCGTACGAGGATATGGTGCGAGTTTCTGTCGAGCAGACTTTGCTCGCGCGCATTCTTAAGATTGGAACTTTGTGCATAGGTACAGCTGTGCGCGATCACTCGGAAATCAAGATAGAAGGCCTAGCAAACCCGCAGTACTATGCGTCACTCATAACTGGGCACATCGACGAGGCGAGAATAAGCCTAAAGAGCGTACATCGGGAATAATTATTTTTGTCGTTATCCGATTCGTGTTCACTCTTGCCAACAACAATCAACTACTAGCAGAGGTCACAAAAAACAAAAAAACTACTTTTGCGGCATTCGGATAAAAAAAACTGGATCCTAGTTATAACTTGGTGGAACTTTGAGTAAGGAAGCCCTGGGAGGCCTAATAGCAAATATTGCTATTTTCTAGCAATTTATGCTATATTATCTATTGTAACGTGCAAATACGAGGGCGCTACTATGAATATATCTCTAACTCCTGAACTACGGGACTTTATCAGCAAGAAGCTGGAGAGCGGCATGTACCACTCCGTTAGCGAGGTAATCAGAGAGGGGTTGCGCCTTCTAAAGGAGCAGGACGAGTTGAAACAAATTCGTTTGCGCGATCTTCGTCATGAAGTGGCAGTTGGTCTCGAGTCTTTGGACAATGGAGAGGGCGAAGAGTACGACGAGGAGTCGCTGAAGGAGCTTTTTGCAAAAATTAAGGCCGATGGCCGTAAACAATTGGTGCTGAGAAAAAATCAAGCAAAATGACGAAGCTCGTAATCGCTAAGCACGCACGTAGCGACCTTGACGAAATCTGGTTCTATATTGCACAAGACAGTATCGATGCGGCTGATAGCGTAATCAGTCGACTGCTTGATAAGTTCACACTATTGGCATCTCAACCGCTAATTGGGCGGGAGCGCCCGGAAATTGCTGCGGGCATAAGAAGTTTTGCCGTTAACGCTTATGTCGTCTTTTATCGATATGCTGATGGCGCGGTTGAAATTGCTAGGGTCATCCATGGTGCCCGGGACATAGAAAGAGTTATTTAATCCATGGGACATTTGGCAAGATGCATTTTGAGTTGGAGGTTGGGGATGTTCGATGCTAGAGAGCCGAGAGATATTTGTGGATTTTTTCTAGCATTTCGTCGAGGGAGAAGTAAGATTTTACAAGGTATTCTTGGGCGTTTAATTCTTCGGCTCTTTTTACGTAGTTAGTTTCATTTATCGCAGTTAGCAGGATTACTGGAATTTGCTGGTATGTGGGGTTAGCGCGAATTGTTTCCAGGAAAGTAAATCCATCCATTTCTGGCATGGAAATGTCTAGGAGTATTAAATCAGGCACATCTTGCAGCATTTGTTCCAGCGCAACCCTTCCATTTGTTGCACAGGATACGCTAAAGCCCTCGCGTTTGAGCGTGGCCGCAATTGGTTTTAAAAATATGTCCATGTCGTCTACGACCATTATTTTATGCATTATAGTGACATCTCCAGCTTGTCCGTCTTTTCTTTGTTACTCAGCGGTTCAGCTAAGTCCTGTCGCAGGTAAATAGTTATCTCGGTACCTGCGCCGACTGCGGATTTTGCAAATATCTTGCCACCATGCGTAGAGGCTATTCCCTTGCAGATTGAGAGTCCAAGTCCACTTCCCCTAATGTAGTTGTCTCCAACTACGCCGGAGTTTAGCGCAAACTCTTCTCCTAGTTTGTCTGCGATGACAGGCGATATTCCACATCCAGTATCGGCGATCCTTAGAATTATCCAGCTGGCGCGCTCCTCGCAGGCGCTGTTGAGGCTTATAGTAATAGATCCAGAGGAAGTGTGCTTGTGGGCATTGTTTAATAGATTAATCAAAAGTCTGTATAAGGCGTTTTCATCGCCAGACATTGTTAGGGCAGGATCCTTAATATCGAGTATCAACTTCACTTTGTCTTCGTCGACTAACGCGCCAATAGCGCATATGGCTTTCTCGCAAATTTCTGCTAAACGAACTTCGCCCCAAGTCCACTTTGCTGTTCCGCTGTTTAGTCGAGCAACTTCGAGCAGATCGTTTACTACCTGCCCCATGTTTAGAATCTCTTTGTGTATCGATCTTACGAAGGGAAGGGCTTCCGAGCTAAATTGATCCTGAATCATTATCAAATATTCGCTCGCTGCACGTATGCCTGCCAAGGGCGTGCGCAGTTCGTGGCCAACTACTCCGAATATTTTCTCTAGCGATGAAAGCGTTTTTTGTAGCGTCTTTCTCTGATCTTCAAGCTCAGAGGCTCGTTTTTGTTCAGTAATGTCGTCGATTACTACCAGTGTCTGAATGTTCATTTCCAGCCGTGCCATAGATGACAATGGGTCATGTCGTTTTTCCTTGTCGATGCGAAAGGGCACGATAGATACGCTTAAGATTAGGTTGGTGGCTTCTCCGCAAATCGTCGGGTGTGTAAGCTCAATGCTGCGAATTTCCTTGGATTCGGCAATACTATTTGTAAGTGCGTAGAGGAGTTGAAGCGATGAAAATATGCTTTGAAAACTCCTGCCTTTAAGATTTACGCCTTTTACGAGATTAAAGAAACTCGGGTTGTGAAAGAGAACCTGCATCTTGTCATCGAGTGCAACTAGCGATGTTGGAACTGAGTTTACAACGCTGTCATTAAGAGAGCGAGATACATCTAATGCCGTCAGAATGTCTTGTATTTCGCGAATATTTCTAGCGTATAGAATAAGAGCTACAAGGCTGCCTGTCTCATCAATAATGGGCGCGCCGGTTAGGGAAACCGGTATTTTTTTGCCAGCATTTGAAAGATAGTTAGTAAATAGGCCGTTCACCGAGCCCTTTTCTATTAGGTGCGCAAGGCTTGTTCCTTGGAAGAGCTCTAATGGAGCGACATCTGTAAAATGTCTTCCTTGTAGCTCGTTTGCATCGTATTCTAGTAGTTTGTATGCAGCTGGATTTGCATATAATATGACGCCGTCTAGCGAGACGAGTATGATGCAGTCAGGCGACAGACCTATTATTTTCCCTATATATTCCTCAAACGGAAACATGTGACTTAATATTATCTTCTTCTATAAATACAGTGCTACTCAGTGGTATCTGCTTTTGGCGTTCGACTCTATTGCCTCGCGTTTTAGAGTTTGGATTTTTGTGCAAAACTCGTATCCCTTATCTCTGTTTCGACATAGAGCACTATTTACTTGATATATATGCAGTTTGCGTGAGGAGCGCAGAGGGCAATGGTCAATATTGGCAGTGGTCGAAGTCTTTGATATTGTTTAGTATTTATACCATTTACAAAAAGGATTTTTGTAAATGGTATAAACAGCAAGTGCGTAAGCACTTGCCAATAAACAACATATACCGTTTCCAAAAAGTAAGTTAAATATTTTACTTTTTGGAAACGGTATATGCCTAGGCGCTAAGTGGTTTTTCTTGCTCGGCAAACGTTAGTCTAAAAAAATTATTATAAAGATATGTGGCTAAAATGGTTACCATGGCGATATGTGGTTAAGAGGATAGCTCGTGCTCGTGGTTTTATCGATCCGATTGCAGTATTAGGCCAATTGCACAGGTTTCAGCAGCCGTCTGAGGTTGCTGAACCTCTCGAATTATTGCGAGCTGGAGTTGTGTTTCATGCTCGCGGCTTAATAAACACCAAAGTAATTCAGCACAATCTCGATTGGGTATGGCCCTACTGGGTGGAGCGACAGTTCGATCCGCATGACGAGTCGTTTATACCCAGAGCCTTTTCGATTACACATGTAAATCTGAGCCATCGCAATTGGACGGCCGTTGGCTTGCCAAATGGTTTGGAACTTCCGGTCATAGACCCGCGGGGTTTAGTCATGCCATTTTGGGATAGTTGGACGATTGACGCATGGGTAATTGCTGATAATGGTTCGGAGCTAATCCCTTCGAGACTTGAGCAGGTCAATCAAAAGCTACTTATTTCAGGAGGTGTTGCTGTAACTACCTCTAGTTCATTAGATGGGCTTAGGTTGGATGTGCTTGTAAATGTAATGGTCATCCAGGAAGTTACGCATTGTGTCATGGAGATTCGCGCACTTAGCGACACTTCTGCTAATCTAGTTATCTCGGTGCGTCCATATAATCCCGAGGGAATAAGTTTTGTCCACGATATTTTATTGCGTGAAGATTTGCAGGAGTGGCTCATTAACGGTGATGGAAAAGTGGTTTTTGACACTAGGCCGGATAGCTATCTATTGTCCGATTATTTAGCCGGAGATGTGTACTATCGTCTGCATGATAAGCGTTCAGGTAGCGATACTAAAGATTCCATTAAGTGCGAGGTTGGTATGGCTACTGGAGCGGCGCTATTTTCGTTAGAGGAATCGAAGTTACGCACCGTGAATGTAATGGTTCCGCTTGAACCCGCGAGAATGAGTTTGTCAAAGGCCAATGGAGGTCTTGCTAAAGTTGAGGATGCCTTATGGGAGGAAAGATTAAACCGCTGTGCGGGAATGAGTGTTCCCGATGAGTTGTTTAACTATCTCTACGATTGCGCGGTGAGGACTCTTATTCTCCATGCCCCCGGGGATGTATATCCTGGCCCCTATACATATAGGAGGTTTTGGTTTCGAGATGCTGTTTTCATTCTTAACGCCATGATGGCAATAGGATTGCTGGACGAAGCGCGGCGCGTAATAGATTCGTTTCCGGCCAGACAGAGCAGGGATGGGTATTTTGTATCGCAGGCGGGTGAGTGGGATTCAAATGGCCAGGTGCTATGGATAATGCATAGATATTTGGAGCTGTCCAAACATCCATTGAATGGCAATTGGGTCGATTCGATTGCACAGGGGGCACGCTGGATCGAGCGAAAACGCTTAAGGAGGTTAAAAAATGTGCCACATGCAGGGCTGTTGCCGGCTGGATTCAGTGCGGAACATTTGGGCCCCAATGATTATTACTATTGGGATAATTTTTGGTCAGTTGCAGGTTTGCGCCGTTCGTCTGTGATGCTTGAAAGTGTTGGTATGGACAAGCTGTCAATGGCTACGAGAGCTGAGGCAGATTTGCTGATGGAGGCCATAGAAGAGAGCTTCCGCTGGCTTAAAGTCGATCCTCAGCAGAGTGGCATTCCAGCATCGCCACACAGGCGAATGGATGCTGGCGCTATAGGTTCAATAGTAGTTGGATACCCCCTGGAACTTTGGCCAGCAAAAGATAGTCGGTTACTCGCAACGGCAAATAGCTTAATGGAAAGGAGCTTTGTTCGAGGGGCTTTTTTTCAAGACATGATTCACTCTGGCCTAAATGCGTATCTAACACTTCACGTGGCGCAAGTGTTGCTGAGGGCCGGAGATAGTCGCTTTTTTGAGCTAGTCGAGAATGTTGCGCGTTTGGCGTCACCGACGGGACAATGGCCAGAGGCAATACATCCGAGAACTTTGGGCGGATGTATGGGTGATGGGCAGCATGCATGGGCGGCGGCGGAATGGATACTGATGCTGAAAAACTGTTTTGTGCGCGAGGAAGGCGACCGCCTTATACTATGTAGCGGTTTGCCAAGGAAGTGGCTTCTATCCGAAGGAGAGTTGTTTTTTGGTCCGACGCAGACTAAGTTTGGAACAATTGAGGTTCGTGTGATAAATGCAGGCATGTCTCTTAGAGTGTCCTGGAAAGCGAAGTGGCAGACTGAGCCGAACGAGATAATTGTTTGCATTGCTGGCGAGGAACCAATAACACTTTTAGGTAGTTCAAACGGTGTAGAGTTAAGCGTAAGTAACATCAACTGATAGATGAATATATTGATGCTTACAAATACTTATTTGCCACACGTCGGTGGGGTGGCAAGATCGGTGAGCCAATTTGCGGACTCCTACCGGCGCCTGGGCCATAGGGTGCTGATATTAGCTCCCGAATTTCCAAATCTTCCAGCTGAGGAGAAGGATGTAATTCGCATTCCTGCCATTCAGAATTTTAATGGAAGTGATTTCTCAGTAAAGTTACCCATTTCCGCATCGCTGTATGCCGCAGTGAGTGAATTCGAGCCAGACATTATTCACTCGCATCATCCCTTTCTTTTGGGAGACACAGCTCTTCGGATAGCTGCCGTTCACAGGGTGCCGGTGGTGTTTACTCATCACACCATGTACGAGCACTACACCCATTATATTCCAGGGGACTCCCCGGAGATGAAGGAGTTTGTAATTCAGTTAGCTACTGGATATGCAAATCTCTGCAACCAGGTCATCGTGCCTAGCGAGAGCATCAAAGCGATTTTGTTGAGTCGCGGTGTGATAGTTCCGATCGCAGTCGTTCCGACTGGGGTTGATGTGGAGAGATTTGCGGCTGGCGATGGCAAAAGATTTCGTGCGGGGCGTTTAATACCGCTTGATGCGTTTGTTGTCGGCCATGTTGGAAGATTAGCGCCGGAAAAAAATTTAGTATTCTTGGTTGAAGCGCTAAAGAAGTTTTGTCTTACAAATTCACATGCTCGGTTTCTGCTAGTTGGAGATGGGCCAAGCAAAAAGGAAGCTGAGGCTATATTTAATCGGGCAAGACTTGGGGATAGGTTGTATAGTGTGGGCTCCTTGGAGGGTCAGGATCTAGTTGACAGTTATCACGCGATGGATGTGTTTGTGTTTTCGTCCCTATCTGAAACGCAGGGGATGGTCATTACAGAGGCGATGGCGGCGGGTGTGCCAGTCGTGGCTCTTGATGCGCCAGGAGTACGCGAGATAGTTAGAACTGGGGAAAATGGGTTCTTGTTAGGTGGGCAGGACAGGCAGGCGTTTTGTTCGGCGATTGAGCGCATTGGCGCTAGTAACGTGGATAATCGTTTGTCGTTAAGTGTGGGCGCCAGAGCTACAGCGCAGTCTCTATCTATTGAGCGGTGTGCCGCTAGGGTTTTAGATGTGTATGAGAAGTTATTAACCGAGGGGCCTAAGATAGAGGACATTGATAACAGCGCGTGGTCGGAGGCTCAGAGAAGAATAGAAGTTGAATATGAGCTACTAGAGACAACGCTAAAAGCTTTTAGGCACGCATTCTTTTTTGCAACTCTTTCTCGCTTGAGATGGGTGCGCAAGATCGTTCGCCAAATTCGCAAACTGCGAATACTGTTTAGTCGCGGGGAGTTGATGGTCAAACTGCTAGGGTTGTGGTGCGCTACTAATGCGGACTCGAAGCCAGGGCTAATAATGATTCAAATAGATGGTTTATCGCGCCCGAACTTTGAGAAGGCTTGTGATGCTGGAAAGCTAAGATTTTTGCGACGCCTTGTAAGGAAGCAAGGTTATGAGTTGCGTAGCATATATTCTGGCTTGCCTTCTAGCACGCCGTCCGTTCAGGGCGAGTTGTTTTATAATCAGAAGATGGGAGTTGTTGGTTTTGAGTTTTTCGATAGAGAGTTGGGTCGAATTTTTAAGATGTCAGATCCAGTTAGTGCCGAGATTGTAGAAAAGCGTCTGCGGGAAGCTGGGGATGGGCTTTTGAAGGGAGGGAGTTCGAGCTCTAACATATATTCTGGTGGGGCGGCTGAAGCGCGTTTTTGTCCGGCAGCCTTTGGGTGGGGAAGTGTTTTTGAGCTGGTAAATCCCTGGAAATTGTTGGGCGTAGCTATTTGGCATGGCGTTACTGTGATTAGATGCCTGGCGCTTATGTTTATAGAGGCGGTATTGGCAGTAGTGGATTGCGTTAATGGACTTATAGCAGGCAGGGATTTATTTAAGGAGATTGTTTTTGTTCCGACGAGGGTTGCAATTTGCATCCTGCTTCGCGAGATGGTGACGGCAGGTGCGGTTATGGATGCTTTTCGAGGGTTGCCTGTTATCCATGTTAACTTTTTGGGGTATGACGAACAGGCGCATCGGCGTGGACCGAGTTCTCAATTTGCATATTGGACGCTTAAGGGGATTGATGCATCGATAAAACGTATCTGGCGCGCCGCGCGCCTATCGCCGCGCAGAGACTACGAGGTGTGGATATATTCAGACCATGGGCAGGAAGATACCGTGTCTTATCTTGAGGAGGAAGGTAGAAGTATTGAGGAGGCGGTTAAGAAGTTGTGTGAAGATGTTGTATCGTCAAAGGAGACTTCGAGTAATGCGGTCGGCAGATATCGCGACAGCGTTTTGTTTGGTCGCGCAAGTTGGATAGGTGGCCGCTGGTTGCAGAAGCTGTTGAGAAAGCCCAAGTGGGATTTTAGCGCGGTGGAAGGCGAGAAAGTTGTCGTTACCGCTCTTGGCCCACTAGGCAATATATATTGCAAGCAGAGGTTGTCTCTCGTCGAGAAGAAGGCGATGTCGCAAAGGCTTGTGCGAGAGGCACATGTTCCTTTGGTAATGTTTGTGGTTGGCGACAAAGTGTTAGCAATCAATCAGGCTGGCGAGTACGAACTACCGCGCGATGGCAGTGTAGTGTTCGGAGAGCAGCATCCGTTTCTTTCAGATGTATTGGAGGACATCGTCGAATATTGTAATCATCGCGAAGCGGGCGATTTAGTTATTTCTGGCTGGAGATTAGGTGCTAAGACGGTGTCATTTCCCATAGAGAGTGGTTCGCATGCTGGGCCAGGCCCGGAGGAGACGCACGCATTTGGGATATTCCCGCGAGGAATTGACATTGGAGAGGAGGGTCGAGCGCATTTAAAATTTAGCGATCTATATAAGGAGGCCTATAGGTATTTACATGGAGTGCCAGTCGATGAGGCGACTAGCGATGTGTGGCGAGTGCGCAAGAGAAATAATCGCGTTATTCGAGTAATGACTTATAACGTTCATTCGTGCGTAGGCATGGATGGGAAGCTTTCGCCTGCTAGGATTGCTAAGGTTATCGAGAGATTTTCACCGGATATTATAGCGTTACAGGAAATCGATGTCGGGAGAGCTCGTTCTGAACACCTAGATCAGGCTCGGGCAATAGCTAATGAGCTCGAGATGGTATTTCACTTTTCTCCTGCTATGCATGTTAAGGAGGAGCGCTATGGCGATGCGATTTTAAGCAGGTACGCAATGAGTCTTCAGAAGGCAGGCGTATTGCCGCGACAGGTGAAGAGAGCGGATGTAGAACCCAGGGGTGCTTTGTGGGTTGAAGTTGATGTTGGAAATGGAGTTAAGTTGCAGGTAATCAATACCCATATGGGGTTGGAGCGCAAAGAACGGGAGTTGCAGGCGGAAAGTTTACTGGGGAAAGGATGGGTAAAAAACCCAAAATGTATAGGGCCAATCGTAGTATGTGGAGATTTTAATGCCACGCCGCGGTCGAAGGTGTGTAGAATGTTTAAGGAAGTGCTTGTGGATGCGCACAGTGGAGAAGAGGACTCGAGTTCGTTAGAGCGCTATCCGCTGTCGGTTGGCAATGGTTCCAATACCTGGCATGTTCAGTGGCCGGTTTGCCGCATCGATCATATCTTTGTGAGTGAGGGCATTAAGGTAATTGATAGTTTCGTGCCGCACAATGAGCTAACGAGAATTGCCTCAGATCATTTGCCGGTAATAGTAGACATTGAGTTGGTATGAATTGGGCTGTCTCGATCAAACTTATATGTTATATAGTGACTGTGTTTATTTTATTAACCGTTTTTATTAACGCAGTTTTAGAGTTAAGAGTTTTTATGAGGAAAATTGCATTTGCATTGTTTTTGGTTTTGCCCCTTGGTGCTGTTGCTGAAGACTATCCCAGCAGGAAGCCAGGATTGTGGGAGATTGAGACTTCCATGCCGGGTATGCCTGGAGGTGGTAATAAGATGAAGCATTGCATAGATGCTGCAACGGATGCCGCTATGATGAATGCGGGAAAGAGTATGAGCGAGGGGATGGGGTGTACGAAGAACGAATTTGGCAAGCGAGGGGCTAATTTTGTCGCTGAATCGGATTGCAATGCAAATGGCACTCGGATGATTTCAAAGACAGTTTTCTCAGGGGACTTTTCGTCAAATTACAGTGGCGAGATCGTTACCAAATTCGAGCCGCCCATGGCTGGAATGTCTGAGCAAAAGATGACGTTGTCGGCACGTTGGTTAGGAGAGTGTGAGGCGGATCAAAAACCAGGGGATGTTATTATGCCAAACGGCATGAAGTTAAACATGAACTCCATGGGGGCAATGGGTCAGCGATAGGCTAGACTCCCAGGTAGGCCTTTTTTACCTCATCGTTTTCGAGTAGATTGGCGCTGGTGTCGGATAGCACGATTTTCCCCGTTTCCAAAACATAAGCCCGATTTGCGATCCGGAGCGATTTGTTGGCGTTTTGCTCTACCAGTAGCACGGTTATGCCTTGTCGATTTATATCATTGATGATCTTAAAAACCTTTTCTACCATGACCGGAGAGAGACCCATTGACGGCTCGTCAAACAGCAGCAACTGCGGATTAGCCATTAGCCCGCGGCCTATAGCCAGCATCTGCTGCTCTCCGCCGGAGAGAGTGCCGGCAAGCTGCTGACGTCGTTCTGCCAATAAGGGAAAGCGGTCAAACATTTCCTCAAGTCGAGTTCGCACTACCGTTCGGTTCTTGGTCGGAAAGGCTCCGAGCTCCAGATTTTCCAGCACGGTCATTTTCGGAAACACCTTTCGGCCTTCCGGAATCTGAATCACTCCTTGGCGTGCGATTTGCCATGCTGGCAGTTGTTGCAGTTCTCGGTTCTGAAAAAGCACCCGGCCGCCGCGGATTGGCACAACGCCGGAAACTGCGTTGATGAGCGTTGACTTTCCCGCGCCATTTGCTCCTAAAATAGCTACGATCTCGCCGGCGTCTATATGCAGAGACACTCCATGTAGAGCGACGATCTGTCCATAGGATACCGACAGATTTTCCAATTGCAGCAAAGATTCAGGTGCCAAGGTACGCCTCCATAACCCGTGGGTCTTTTTGCACCGTTGCCGGCGTGCCCTCGCAGATTTTTTTGCCGTAATCCAGAACTATTACCCGATCCGAGAGGTTCATCACAACCTCCATCTGGTGTTCGATAATGATTATCGCCACTTCCTGTTGGCGGATGGTCTGAATAAGCGAGACCAAGCCTGCGCTTTCCCTGGGGTTCATGCCGGCCGTCGGCTCGTCTAGCAGTAGCAAAGCCGGATCTGTTGCTAGAGCTCGGGCTATCTCCAATCGTCGTTGGTCGCCGTAGGAGAGGTTTTTAGCTAGCTCATTGCCATGCTCTAACAGTCCGACACGGTCTAGCAGCGCGCGCGCCTGCTCGCGAATTTCGCGTTCCTCTTGCCGAAAGCCAGGAGTGCGTAACAGTGCCCCCGCCAGCTCGGCGCGGGTGCGACAGTGTCGTCCCACCATTACATTTTCAAGTGCTGTCATGTTGGCAAACAGCCGAATGTTTTGGAATGTGCGGGCGATCCCGATTCCCACTACCTTATGCGGCGGAAGATGATTGAGCATCCGGTTGCGGAAAACAATTCTGCCTTCGTCCGGCGCATAGACACCTGTAATCAGGTTAAACAGCGTTGACTTTCCCGCGCCATTAGGTCCTATGAGCCCAAGCACTTCGCATAGCGCAAGTTGCAGACTGACGCCTGAGACGGCTTCCAGTCCGCCGAAGCGCTTGGTGACTTGCTCGATGTTTAGCAGCTCTGCCATGGCCTCATTAATTTTTAGGCGTATGCAACTCCAATAAGCGGCGCCTGGACGGAATTAATCCCTGTGGTCGGAAGATAATTACCACCACCATCACTAAGCCAAATACCAGCATGCGGAAATCCACGAACTGCGTTCCCAAGGTAGAACGCAGGACTTCCGGCATTCCGACCAGGAGCACCACTCCCAGTCCCACACCCGTCAGGTTGCCCATACCGCCCACCACTATCATTGCGACCAAAAAGACCGATTCCCAGAAGGTGAACATCTCGGGCGAGACGAATCCGATCCAGTGCACATATATAGCTCCAGCCAGTGCGCCGAACATGCCGCTTATCACAAAGGCTACGGATTTTACACGTGCCACGTTGATCCCGGATAGTTCTGCCGCTAGCTCGTCTTCGCGGATAGCGACAAAGGCGCGTCCCATACGCGAGTGCTCCAGACGATAACTGATAACCGCTGTAAACGCCACCATGGCGAGAATTAAATAATAGTAATGGATGGTGTCATTAAAAACCACGCCGAGCAGGCTAACCTCGCTCATCTTCTCGCCGACCCGTGGCAGCCCCTTGGGGCCATTGGTGATAGCTACGGCATTATTGGCAACGAGGCGAGTGATCTCGCCGAAAGCGAGTGTTACGATCGCTAGGTAATCGCCGCGCAGTTTTAGAATGGGTCGTCCAAGTAGGTAGCGCAGCAGGCCGCCGGCCAGCGCGCAGATTGGTAGGATTAGCCAGAAAGAGACTCCGCGTATGCTAAGAAGTGCTGCCAAGTAGGCGCCGATGGCATAAAACGCCATGAAACCCAGATCCAACAGGCCGATATAGCCGATGGTGATGTTGAGCCCCAGGCAGAGCAGTGCGTAAATGCCGATAAGGCTTGCTATATAGAGCACGTAAGAGTTGTCTGGACCGAGCAGCAGCGGGAGTATGAGCAGCAGAAAAAAACCAAGGCTAATGGCCGCGACGGGCCAGCGGATCGGCTTCATATTTTTTCCGTTATCTGTTCTCCGAGGAGGCCACCCGGCCGGAAGATTAGCACCACGATTAGCACCAGAAAGGCAATGGCGTCCTTGTATTCTGAGGATATGTATCCAGCTGCAAAGACCTCCAGAATGCCGAGTATGAATCCGCCCAGCATAGCGCCATGGATATTGCCGATCCCGCCCAGCACTGCTGCCGTGAAAGCTTTAATTCCCGGAAAAAAACCCATGTTGTATTTGATGCTGCCGTAATAAAATCCGTTGAGTGCGCCGGCCACTCCGCCCAAACCGCCGCCGATGAAAAAAGTCAGAGCAATAATGGCATTGACATTGATTCCCATCAACTGTGAGACGGTATGGTTCTGGGCAATCGCCTGCATGGCCTTACCCAGTTTGGTTCTGCGCAGAAACAGGTTAAGCAGCAGCATCAGGCCGATGGCCAGGGAGAAGATAAGAATTTGTAGTGAATTGACCGTTGCTCCCCCGAGTTGGAGTTGGGTGACGGTGATTTTTTCCGGATACGGCAGTGATTGGGCGCTGATGCCGAGCATGACGGCATTTTGCAGGAAAATTGAAATGCCGATGGCGCTGATTAGCGGGGCCAGCCGCGGCGCGTGCCTCAGTGGTCGGTAAGCCACGCGTTCGACCAACACCGCGAGCAGGCCGGCGGCCAGGAGTGCAGCCGAAATAACAACAAACAGCAGGGACGCTGAGTTTCCCAGAGCGAGGTGGCTTAAAATGCCGAGGCCGCAATAGGCGCCCACCATGAAAATTTCACTATGGGCAAAGTTTATCATCAGCAATACGCCGTAGACCATTGTATACCCTAGTGCGAACAGCGCATAGATACTGCCAAGAGTCAGGCCATTGGCAAGTTGCTGTAGGAGCATGGGTTTTTCTCCGGAGTTGCCGTGCGCTAATCGCGCCCTTACTTTACAAACGCGTATTTGCCGTCCTTGACTTGGTAAATGCTAATGGTCTTATTCAAGGTATCGCCGTTCTGGTCAAACTTGGTGGTGCCCAAAATTCCAGCATAATTTATGCCCGCGACGGTGGCTGGAATTTTAGTGGGATCTAGTTTAGCCTCAGCCAGGGCCGCGATTAGCAGATTCGCTGCTTCATAGGAATAGAGATCGTACGGCTGCATGTCCACTCCCGGATAGCGAACCTTGAATCTCTCCAGAAAACCCTTGGCCAGGGGGAGGTCTTCCGGATTAACGCCCATGGTGGTAACGTAATCGCCTTCCGAGG
Source organism: Deltaproteobacteria bacterium (assembly GCA_020845775.1). Taxonomy (NCBI): domain Bacteria; kingdom Pseudomonadati; phylum Myxococcota; class Myxococcia; species Deltaproteobacteria bacterium. Next base: position 21,529 of record JADLFC010000116.1, on the reverse strand, counting down.
ACTTGCCGCCGATTTTTATATATTCCGGCGTGTAGCTGCCGTCTCCAGCAAGCAGTGGCATGTTTAGGCCGAGCTCCTTAGCCTGCTTAGTAAGCAGGCCGCCCTCGGTGTACATGCCGCCAAAATAGATAAGCTCAGGTTGCTTGGTCTTAATAGCGGTTAGCAGAGCTTTAAAATCCTTGTCTCCAATGTCGATGCCGTCAAACCCTGTGACCTCGGCTTGCAATTCTTGAGCCCGTTTTTGGAAATTCTCAGCGAGCCCCTGGCCATAGGCGGTTTTATCGTGGATTACTGCCATCCGCTTGGCGTTCAACGTCTGGACTGCAAAATCCGCGGCCTGCGAGCCTTGCACATCGTCTGTGGTGCAGACGCGAAACACGTTTTTTAAACCCTGCAAAGTAAGCTTGGGGTTGGTAGAAGCCGGGGAGATCATCACCAAATTGCGTTTGGCGTATATCTGACTGGCTGGAATTGAGCACCCGCTGTTGAGATGGCCGATAACGCCGAGGATTCGCCTATCCGAGATAATTCGGTTGGCTGCATTGACCGCTTCCTTTGGATCGGCCCGGTCATCGAACGCCTCCATTACGATGGTCTTATCCCCAAGCACCTTAGCAGCATTTGCCTCGTCCACCGCCATGTCCACGCCCCGCTTCATGCCCTGACCCATTGCCGCCACGTCTCCAGTTAGCGGTGAGACAACGGCCAATTTGACGACATTATTTTTCTCTCCACCGCAGCCGCCTAGCAGCATGGCGCTCAATAGAATCAACCAAACTTTTTTCGACATATTCCCCTACTTTTTAGAAACGGTATATCACGATTGCCACAGTTTGCCAGAAAAAACCACGTTCGCTTAATACTTAAGGTAGCGACTGTGTCAAAAGAGAGTTTTTTCACGGTTTTGACAAAAATACTGTGAATAATCGTGGGTTAGGTATCTTCATTTTCTTCTCTTAGCTTCTTACCTAAATAGCCACCGTGGTGCCGGGCGGCAAAGTCGGATTTTGTGAATCCGCGGTGCTTCATGGCGGTTAGTGCTAGGGCATCGGCAATTGCTATCATAGCGGTTGTGCTCGCAGTTGGCGTGAGACCCAAGGGGCAAGGCTCCTCGATGTGACCAAGTTCAATTACTATGTCACTTTCCTGGCCGAGCGGAGAGTCTTTAGAAGAGGTCACTGTTATTACGGCTTCTACTCCGAGGTATCTACTGAAATGAACAGTTTCTAAAATCTCACGAGTTTTCCCGCTGTTTGAAAATGCTAGCAAAATGTCATTCTTGGTAATAACTCCAACGTCGCCATGCGAAGCATCTCCCGGGTGTAAATATACCGATGGCGTACCGGTAGTCGAAAACGTCGATGCGGTTTTTCGTGCAACATAGCCAGCTTTTCCTATGCCAGTTACAAAAACCTTGCCCTTGCAACTAAGCATCGCCTCCACTGCCTTCACCGCAGATTTGTCAATCGGAAGCGAGGAAATTACCTTTGCTTCGGCTAGAAGTATATCTCTAATCTGATTTAACATCTTTAATCCTTTTTCTTATCGTCGAAGAACAATTAGCACAGCGAGCTTTAAATTCGATGTCGCCAATAGTTAAAGGCGATAGCTGCTTAGCTCCATCAGTCAAGGGGAGAATATAATCTGCAATGCCGAAAGGTTCAACTCTGCTAGGGCCATTGGCTCGAATTTTACTGCGCTTTGAAATGATAAATTCAACTTGTACATCTTCAGCGGCCACATCAGCCAAGTTTCTTAAAACTAACTGTAGGTTATTCATGGATTCCGATTGACTCGCAGCATTCGGCACTTCGATTTCGATGCGGCTAACTGCTAAACTGGCAGTCCTGCACTTAAAGCGAAATGGCAAGATGGCGTTTTTGTAGCCATCTAAACATATAACGCTACCATCGCCATCAGCACCCTTAGAACAGTCCACACCACCGTGCTTTATGCAATTGGGAGGCAGGTTTTTCTTCAATTTCTCGATTTTAAGCTCTAAATCTTCGCGATTTATTTCCGGAAGATTTGCTTCCGTCGCTGCATCTGAAGGCGGCTTGGTTCCAAATACCACTCTGCCGTTTTCGTCTTTCCAAGTATAAATAGGATCTCCGTAAGCACAACGCGGCAGAAGACCGAAAACCAAAAGTAATGCAAGCATAGTCGCAGTAAAAGTTTTCTTAAAAACTTTTAAATCGTGGCAGTTCATCTTATCGTTACTAGGATTTTTGCTCCTCTAAATCATCCAAGTTAAATTCCTTGAGTTTATAGAGTAAGGTGCGATGGCTAATCTCAAGCAGCTTGGCCGCTCGAGTGCGATTTCCTCTGGTCTTTTTTAAAGCCTTTCTAATTAGCGATTCTTCAATAATTCGCGAATGAACCTTGATAGAAAGTTCCTCAGGGTCTGTGGCTTGCAATGGGAAAATAGCGCTATCGGCTTCCTTGACAGAATTTGGAAGACTATCGACTGTAATGTCTTCGCAGTTAGTTAAAATCATCGCGCGTTCAATGCAATTTTCTAGTTCCCTAATATTGCCCGGCCAGCTGTGCTTCATAAGCACCGACATCGCATCAGCGGTAATTCCATTTACCGAGAGATGCAGCTTGTTCTTGTGCTTCTTGATGAAATGATTTACTAGCACTGCTATGTCCTCCCGCCGTTCGCGAAGCGGTGGAACATGTATGGAAATTACGTTCAAGCGATAATACAAATCATCTCTAAAACGCCCTTCCAAAACATCTTGCTCTAAATCTCTTAACGTCGCTGCAATAACTCTGACATCTATTGAAATGAGCTCCTCATCGCCAACTCTCCGTATCTGGCTTTCTTGAAGCACTCTCAATAACTTGACCTGTAAGTGGAGAGGTAACTCTCCGATTTCGTCAAGTAGAATTGTTCCGCCATCAGCTTCCTCAAACAATCCCTTCTTATTCCTAGTTGCGTCCGTAAAGGCGCCGCGCTTGTGACCAAACAGTTCCGACTCCAAAAGATTTTCTGGAATCGCCCCGCAATTTATGGCGATAAATCGCTTGTTCCTTCGCGAGGAGTTGTAGTGGATTGCTTTTGCGATTAACTCCTTGCCAGTTCCAGACTCGCCGTAAATCATAATAGTTGTGCGATAGTCGGCGATCTTTCTTATAGTCTCAAAGATATCGAGCATTATTTTGCTTTTTGCCACGATATTCCGAAAATTGAAATCTTGCCCATCCTGCGCCAGGCTTGACGGCGCAGTTTTGTGTGCGTGCCTTGCTAGCGACTTCGCAATGGTCGTTAGAAGTTTACTGTTGTCTAATGGCTTTGCGATACAATCATCGGCGCCATTTCTAATGGCTTGTAAGTGACAGTGCTCATCGTCACTGCTCGAAACTAAAATTATAGGAGAAGTTTCTAAGTCGTTTTTTAACCGCACAAACGAAGCTAATGTTTCAGTATCTTGAGGGTTTAGATCCCATACGATTGCGTCAAAAGAGTTTTCTGACAGCGCCTTTATGGCAGATTCGGGGTTCTTAGCTCTGCTAACCGCGTAGCCTTGTGTAGCAACAAGCGGTTTAATGGCCGAAAAAATGTCGGAACTTTCTTCAATAATGAGAATGTTTTTTTTAACACTTAAATCGGAATGAGCAGGTACAGCAGACTTCATTAGACTCTAAAAAACGGCAAATCGCCAAATATATATACTAAAACTCCGGCAGACAGCCACGGGCCAAAGGGAATTTCTAGTTGTCGACCTCCGCCCCTAAATATCATTAGACCAATGCCTAGAATGGCTCCAAGCAATGACCCGACAAAAATAGTTGGAGCAACTGATTTCCATCCTAGTATTGCACCAGTCATCCCCAGCAACTTAATATCTCCGCCTCCTAAACCATTGCGCTTAGTTATTAAATAATACACCTCGCCCACTATGTAGAAAAATCCACCACCAGCTAACATCCCGATTAACGAGTCCAAAGCACCGGTTGATACAGGAGCGTCAAATATGCCACTGAATTGCGAAATGACACCTATCGCAAGGCCAATAACAATTCCAGGCAGGCTAATGACATTAGGGATAATTTTAAAGTCAAAATCTATAAAACTAATTACTACCAAAGAGGCTCCGAGTGCGTAGATTACAATCGCAGTTGGTGTTGCGCCAAAGACAATATAGCTAGCCACTGCCAGAAAAGCAGATATCACTTCCACCAATGGGTAGCGGCTCGATATTGGCTTTTCGCAATGGCGACACTTGCCGCGCAGCAATAACCACCCAAGTAAGGGGATATTATCCTTCCAGGATATAGCGCGGTTGCATTTGGGACAAAAAGAGCGCGCTGGACTGACGACCGACAATTTGCGCGGAACCCGCCAAATGCAAACATTAAGGAAACTACCAATGGCAAGTCCAAAAATGGTTATGAATATTATGTCCACTTTTTTAAGATACTACTTTGGGTAAAAATGGTCTAAATCTTTTTGTTTATAAGTGGGAATGCACATTCTCAAAAGGAAATATCGGAACAAATTTAGCTCACGCCGTTATCTTAATAAAATATGAAAGTAATAACTATTATTACGCACCAGGTCCGTGGAGGAATATTTAAACGCCTATCTATACTCGTAGAGGCTTTGCTCGAGAATGGCTACGAGGTTCATTACTTATCTGCTCAACCATTAGCATTGAAAAAGCATGAAAAGCTTGTTCCTCATGTCGTTCATTTACCTGTGAAGCTGTTTGAGGGGGTTTGGTTTTGGCTTTGTGTAAGCATTGTTTTTCCTATAGCTCTATTGCGCATACTGATAGCGGAGAAGTTTACTGCCGTTCTGGTTTTTAGTGCCTTTTATAGTTTGCTAGCAAAACTGGGTTGTTTTTTCTCTAGAACACCAATAGTGCTTTTTTTGCGCTCAGTACCTTGGGAACTGCGATCGATTACATATCGCTCGGTATTTTTGCGCGGCCTCGGCAATTTGGTGGATTTTTTTGGGGTTCTTAGTGCGAGAAAAGTTGTAGTTGTTTCTGAGTTGATTAGAAAAAGGCTAATAGATGAGCCTTTTATAAAAGCAGAGCGCGTCGTGACTTTGCCGAATGCGATCGTTTATCCCAAGGCTCTGATAGAAAATTCTAGGAAGAATGCCAGTTCGTCAAAACCAATATCTAAAACAAACAATGTCGATACTTTTGGCAAAAATGGTGACTTGGCAGATATCGGAGTATCTGCCCGAGAAGCATTTGAACAACAAATATCCCCAGGCCCTGTGAAACGAGATGCGCGAGCAGCTAGCGGTTATAGTGTTTGGCAGGAGAGAGTAGACGACAAGAGCTGGAAACTCTGGCTAGGCGGTTTTAGCAATCGCAAGCGAGAATTGGCGAGAAGGTGTCACTTGCCAGAGAAATCCATATTTTTAGCAGTTAGCGGGGAGCTTAACGTTCAAAAAAATATCGATTACATCATTAGAGTTCTTGGTGCTACGGCCAGCGAAAAACCGGTGCTTATTATTTGCGGCGATGGGGATCAAAAGCCAAAAATATTAGCGATCGCTGCGGGCTATGGACAACTGGATAGAATTATTCTAACTGGCTGGTTGGAGGATCCAATAGACATAATCGCTGGTTGCGATGTTTTTATTGTCACATCGAGATATGAGGGGACTTCTAACGCGATGCTAGAGGCACTAGGTGCGGGGGTGCCTATACTTGCACCCGATACGCCCGAAATGCGCGAGATCCTCATCTACGATGAGTTACTTTACGACGCGAAACATGTGGGGAATTTTGCCGAGCTGCTCGATTCTATAGCTGGCCGAAAATACAAACTGGAACGAATAAAAGAGCTATCGCACGAACGAGCCAAGGCATTGAGTTTTCAATGGGGGGATAAGGTGATCGATTTGATCGAAAAAGAATTATCTTGATTAATACGATAGGTAATTATCAATATTAATCTGGAGCATCTTGTGATAGTGCTTGATACTTTAGAGTTAGTTTAGCTAGAGTTAGTTTCTGAGAGAAGCAGAGGTAAGGCAACATGAGGACGATGACAAAGGTCAAGAGGATAACTCCTGCGAGAATACGAAAAATAACAGGAGGTAAAGATCCAGCCCGTTTGGTTGAAGAGTTTATGATTCGCAGGGGCTTCGATCCAGCCGAATGCTTGCAGCAGCGCACTACAGAAATAGCAAGTTGGTCAATTGCTCTAGGGGACGATGAAGAACTTGAAATTAGTTTAGAGGGAATAAATCGGCCTCCAGAGACTACTCTATATATGGGAATCAATATCATGACTGTTCCCATTCGAGACTGCTGTAATGTATTAGCGGCGGCTCTTATTGCTGCGGATACTTTAATCGGTGCAAAGATAAGTTTAGTAAACTACGACTTAGTACTAAGCGTTACTATATATACCGCTAATATGCGCGTCGATGAGATAGATTACATGTACGAACTAATCACAGTGCAGAAATCGGGTTTGCAAGAAGCTATATTGGAGGAGCTTAAGAGCCAGCCAGTATTGTAGGTTGGGAGCGTGTACAAATTGCTAGCGCGTGCGCTGCCCCGGTAATGGGCAGTCTGTAATGCTCCGTAGCTTTAAAACTTAGTCCTAATGATAGTAGTTCATTCGCTGTGTGAGCGCACTTCCAATTTGGCCCTACCATCTGAATTACATGTCCGTTTGCGGTTAGAAGCGCGGCAGCAGTTGTTAGGAATAGTTTCTCCTGTCCTAGTGCGCGGCTTGTAACTAGATTAGCTTTTCCACGAAAAAAATCGACAAGCGCCCGCATCTCATAATTTGCAATTTCTACATTTTCGAGGTTTAGCTTCCGCCTTACTTCTAGCAGGAAGTGAGAGCGTTTTTTGCGCGGTTCGCATAGAACCACTCGTTGACTTCGATATAATATAGCAAAGACAATTCCCGGAAGTCCGGCTCCGCTACCAATATCAATGCACAAACCCGACTCAAGTTGTAGCCCACTAGCTATAATCCTCCACATCTTGCACATGGCGAGCGAATCAATTACATGGCGCTCAATCAGCTGAGTAGTAGTGCAAGGCGAAATTAAGTCCATTTTCGCACTCCACCCTTCGAGTAGCTCAATATAAGTCACTAAGTCTGAAATAACGAGATCCGGCAGTTTGCTATCAGAGTCTTTGGCTAGAAATGAGTCATCCTCTCTAAGTTCGCAACACAAACGGCCGTACAAATCGCCTACGATACTAGCAATATCAGAGCTCATCGCCCACTATCCGTTTAAAGTTGCTGCCGCAGAGCTCTGTCTCTCGCTGCGCTTGAGATGAACGGCAATGATGGAAAGTGCCGCCGGAGTAACGCCGTAGACATGTGAGGCTTGTCCTAGCGTAGCTGGTTTGACTGTAGACAAACGCTCGCGAATTTCCGTGCTCAAGGTAGTTAGGCTTTTATAATCAAAGTGAGCTGGAATTTTTACCGCCTCCATTTTTTTTAGTTTTGCCCGCTCAGCTTCTTCCCTAGCTAAGTAGCCCGCAAATTTTATTTCCGTTTCGAGTTTTCGCCACTCATCTTCCCTCAGTTCAAAGCTTGGGCTGAATTGGCTAACTACATCCAAGTATCCTATTTCTGGTCGACGCAGAAGAGAAGCCAGTGAAATCCGATCTAACAAGGTAGCAGTCTCCAGTTCTGTTAACCACATATTAGTCCTTTCGTCCGGCGCAACAAATGTAGTTTCCAGTCTTCCTCTTTCCCTTTCAATTCTTTCTTGTTTTTCAGTAAAACGCTTCCAATCGCTATCGCCTACTAGGCCAAGTCGTCGAGCTATCGGGGTTAAACGAGAGTCTGCATTGTCTTCTCTAAGGGACAAGCGATATTCAGAGCGCGATGTAAACATGCGATAAGGTTCGGGTGCGCCACGAGACACTAAATCGTCAATCATTACGCCTATATATGCCTGATCGCGTCCAAGAACTAAGGGTTCTCTTCCCATCACATACATCGCGGCATTAATGCCCGCGACCAAACCCTGTGCAGCAGCCTCTTCGTATCCAGTGGTTCCATTTATCTGTCCCGCCAAGTACAGGCCCTTTAAATCTTTGGGGGCTAAAGTTCGCTCGAGCTGTTGAGGATCGACGTGATCGTACTCTACGGCATAGCCATAGCGCAAAAATTTCGCATTCTCGAATCCCTTAATCGAGCGAACAATTTGCTCCTGAACGATTCGCGGCAAACTCGTTGAAATTCCATTCGGGTAGATGGAATCCGATTTATAACCTTCTGGCTCAACAAAAATGTGATGGGACGACTTGTCCCTAAAGCGATAAACTTTGTCCTCAATAGAAGGACAGTAACGCGGCCCTATTGAATTTATTTGGCCATTAAACAACGGAGAGTGCGCAATGTTGTCATATATGATTTCATGCGTGCGCTCATTTGTTTGTGTAAGCCAACAACATATTTGTGGCTGCTCAATTGAACGAGTGCGATAAGAAAAAGGTTTCGGCGGACTGTCCCCTGGTTGCGCAGCAAGAATTGATACGTCAATACTCGAAGCCGACAGGCGTGGAGGAGTGCCAGTTTTTAAGCGATTCATCTTTAGACCAAGGCTTTTAATAGCTTGGCTAAGTCGATCACTTGCTGGTTCATTAATCCGCCCGCCCCTAAACTGTTCAGCTCCGACGTGCATCAAGCCTCCCAGAAAAGTTCCGGTAGTTAATATTAGCGCTCTAGCGGGAATAAAAGTTCCAGCATCGGTAACTATGCCACAGACAGAATCGCCCCGAAGTTTAATGTCGCAAGCCTCAGCTTCTATGATTGTAATATTCGGAACACTTTCTATTCTCGCAAGCGCGCGTTGATGATAGAGCAGCTTGTCTGCTTGGGCGCGGGAAGAGCGCACAGCTGGGCCTTTTGAGTTATTTAGAATTCTAAACTGAATGCCAGCGGCATCAATCAATCTTCCCATCTCGCCAAATAGCGCATCGACCTCTTTAACGAGATGCCCCTTCCCAATGCCTCCAATTGCCGGGTTGCAGGACATTTGACCGACATTTCGTTTGCTAAAAGTTATCAGTCCGACGTTCGCGCCTAAGCGTGCAGACATTAACGACGCCTCTATCCCAGCGTGCCCCGCTCCAATAACCAAAATATCAAATCCCTTCGATTGAATGCTCACTTTATGAGTTGTAATTACTGCAAAAAATATTATACCGTTTCCAAAAAGTAAGTTAAATATTTTACTTTTTGGAAACGGTATTTGTTGTTTATTGGCAAGTGCTTACGCACTTGCTGTTTATACCATTTACAAAAATCCTTTTTCTAAATGGTATAACTAAAATGCTTGCTTACGTTCATGAAATTACTCGGCTAAGTGTAAACTGAGATAAAAAAAATGGCAAATGTGACAAATCGCAAGCGATTCGTGCTATACTATACAAATGTAGATTGTAGAGTGACAGAAGGAAGCTAGTTTCAGCAGGCTATTTATCGTGGATGTGTTTCGTAAAACGGAAGATGTGCTGGTTATACTCCTAATGCGGAATTTTCTATGAGAAAAAGCAATTTTGGTGATTATTTACCAACAGAACTTATAAGACAACTGAGGCCGCCGGTTTTCCTTACGGTGTGGCAGATAGTTTTTTCGCTAAGAAAGCCCATTTTAGGGTTTGTGTTCGTTGGCGTGTTTGGTTTTAGTCTTGTGTCCGAGTTTTTTCGCAATGGTAGTAGTTATTACTCGGAGCTAAACCTGGCTAAGGCTTATGGAGTTAACAGGCCAGATTTTTTCATGCGAAATGAGCGCTATTATGCATCGTACGATGTGCGCGATTTTAAACGTTTTGGGGGCTACGATCGGGAGCATTTAAAAAAGATAGCTTATATTTCGGATCTCATTAGTTCCTATGGTCGAAGAGTAACTCAAAGCCCACATATTGCTAAACATATAGTTGAGCAGAGCACTTTACGGCGAGTAGATCCCTTTTATGTTGCAGCGATAATTTCAGTAGAGAGTAGTTTTTTACCCAGGGTGCGTTCAAAAGCCGGTGCGATGGGCTTGATGCAGCTTTTACCAAACACTGCGCATGAGGTGTCTAGGCAAATTACCGGTAAAAGAAGTTATCCAGTCTTAACCGATCCTGAAACCAATATCTCGCTCGGCATAGAGTATGTTAAGAAGCTTGAAGAACAATATCGTGGCAATCGCTATATGGCGCTGGCTGCTTATAACTGGGGTCCAGGCAATGTCGACAAAGTGGGAAAAAATGTCCATAGTATTCCGTCTTCGGTGCGGCAATATGCTAGCAAAGTGCTGCATAGATCCTTAAAATGGAGAAATCATTACGAGCGAGTAAAACACGGGATCTTTGCTGAAGTCGATGAGGCCACTACTTGATGCGTGCCTCATACATCTTGGGGGCATGTCGTATAATAACAATTAGTATGTTGTGATTAGGCGAATATTAATCAAGTCTCTGTCATTTATCGCATTCTTCTCGTTCCCGTTTATGGTGCTGGGGCAGGAGAATCTCGATGTTAAGGGCGGCTTTTTTGAAGGGCAGTTGGACAGTGAAATGTCACCGCCTCCCTGGAAATCTCGGTATGAGGAAGTTAGGCAACGAAGGAGAAGCAGGAATCCTCGCGACAACGAAGTTCGCAGGGTTATTGATAGGACTTTAGATGTAGTAGTGGATGGCCGCACTTCTAGTGATGTTAAGCATGGACTAGATGCGGTGCAAAATATCGATGCGGGGTTTGAGATAAGGAATAAGCGAATAGAGCAGAACGCAGCTATTGGTACAGAAGACGAGGTGTTGGGAGATGTAGAAAAGGTGGGGCGATGATTAAAGAAAACTGCTCGGAAAAATTAGATCAAGTAGATCACGTAACGATACAAGTTGCCGATATAGAAAAATCTGTTCAATGGTATTGCACGAGTTTTGCCTGCAAACCGTGCTTGCAGACAAAAACATTTGCGTTGCTAGAATTTTCTAACATTAAAGTAGCATTAACGCTACCTAGTCAAGAGCCCAATCACTTAGCATTCATCCGCAGCAATGCTGCGGAATTTGGCGAACTGCGCAAACGCAGCGATGGAAGCATGGGCACTTATTTGTCCGATCCCACAGGCAATATAGTCGAGCTCATTACTTCTCGTTGAGGTATTATTTTAGCTTCGATCGCCCATCGATGGCGTGGCTTAGAGTAAGCTCATCTGCGTATTCTAATTCGCCGCCCTTTGGTAGCCCTTGAGCTATGCGGGTAATGTTTAAATTAAAGCTAGAGAGCGATTTTGCAATGTAAAGGGCTGTAGCATCTCCTTCAACGGTGGTGCTAGTTGCTAAAATGACTTCTTGAACAGTCACCTTTGCTGTTGAATCGTCAAACGAGTTGCGCACGCGCTGTAGTAAATTCCCAATTTTTGTTTTTTCTGGAGAAACTCCTTTTAGTGGAGACCAAAGACCGTGAAGAACATGGTACAGACCTCCATATCTACCACTGCGCTCAAGGGCTATTATATCGGCTGGCTTTTCGACCACGCAGATTATTTGCTGATGGCGCTGCGAATCGCTACAGATAGAACACGTAGAGGATTCTGATAAAGCAAAGCAAATTTCACAAAGAGTAATTTGTTCCTTTGCCTTAGTGATAGCAAGCGCAAGGCTTTTGGCAGAAGTATCGCTGCTCGTTAACAGATGATAGGCTAAACGCGTTGCGCTTTTTTCGCCAATCGATGGCAGTTTGGAAAACTCATTGATGAGAGCTCTCATTGTCGGTGGATAAAAATGATGCCTATGCATGGCTTCAGAGTTTATATCAAAGCAATAACGGAGAGTCTTAAGCTACATATTAAATCCAGGTATGGGTATTCCGCCCGTCAATTTAGAAAGCTGATTTTTTAAAATGTCCTTTGCTTGTCTGGAAGCTGAATTAACTGCAGCAGTTATTAAATCCTGAAGCATTTCAATGTCATTTGGATTAACTACCGAGGGGTCGATTTTTAGCGAGACAATTTCGTGTTTCCCGTTAACTTTAACCGTTACCATGCCACCACCTGCGCTTGCTTCAACCTCTTGTTTAGCAGCTTCTTCTTGCATCTTTGCAATATCGCCCTGGAGCTGTTGTGCTTTTTGGAGCATCTCTTGCAAATTGCCTGGAAAATTCATTTTTTTCTAGCCTCCTGATTTTAGATGTCGAACGCCTTAGCCTGATAACGCTTATACCGTTTCCAAAAAGTAAGTTAAATATTTTACTTTTTGGAAACGGTATTTGTTGTTTATTGGCAAGTGCTTACGCACTTGCTGTTTATACCATTTACAAAAATCCTTTTTGCAAATGGTATAAACCTAATTACTTTAATATAGATACCTTGTCGATTTTGCTGCCAGTAAATGTAGAAAGGGCCACTTTTACCATTGGGTGCTCGCGTGCCTCAGCGTCAATTTTCGTGATTTCCTCTTGCTGCTTTTCTAGATCCCTATGAACAATAGATCCCTCTACTATATTACTGCTGCGCTTAGCTTTAGTTTCAGCACTTGCTTTTGTTGGCAACGCCTGCTGTTCAAAAGAAATTTTCCATTTTTCGCAGCCCGAATAGCTTAGAAGGCATCTCGTTATCGCAGCCCGAGATTCTGCTGTGTTTAGAGACTCGAAGTCAAATTTCCCAGCTCTAATCAATAGCTCGCCTTGGCGAAAAACATCCGCTGATACCCGCCTAAGGTGCGCCGCTAATACCACTTCTGAACGAGCTTGAACATGGGCAACAAAAGCTTCCCATGAGGGGCTAAATTCGCGACTCGGTTTCAAATCCATCGGTGTTTCGTTATGGTCGCCCTCAAGCGGCGCACTTTGCTCGTGGGCTTCAGCAATATCAGAAGGATGCAACGCAGAGGTCATGCCTCGAGGTTCGCTGTCTTTGCCGATTGCTCTTGCTTGTGCCACGCTTCTATTTTGCACGCGGTCTGACGCTAGCGACAATTTTTCCAGTTCTTCTAGGCGAGCTAGTAGCTCTGGTAAAGGTTTAAGCGATGGAAGACTCGCCATCTTTGCTAAAGCAGACTCGAGCGCGAAACGTGGACAGTCGCTACTTAGAGCCCTATTTGCGGCAGCTTCTGCTACATCAAAGACGCGCTGCAAATCAAAATTAGACACGTTCTCGACTTGCAACTGTAGCCTTTGTAGCTCTGCCTCGCTTGTGCCGAGAAGTTTGCATAGAGTTCGGCTAGACATTTTTTTCTTTCCGAGGGAAGCGTTTTTAAGCACCAAAAGATTTCGCCAATGGGAAAGAAATTCAGCTACAAAAGCTCGGATGTCGATACTTTCAGAAAAAGCTTGATCCAAATGTTCAAAGCAACCTGAGGCGTCTTGTGCAAATACAGACGCCGAGATTTGAAAGAACAGTTCGACATCAATAGCGCCAAATAGCTGTCTTGCGGTTGGCAAGTCTATATCATCTGAAGAAAAGGCAAGTAACCTCTCTAGCAGTGATTGAGCATCGCGCATGCTGCCATGGGCTTTCCTTGCAATAAGGTCGGTTATCTCATCAGCTAAGTGAGTGCCCTCTTTAAGTAAAATTTGCTTTAACTCGTTAAATATCAAATCCTCTGGTATCGCCCGAAAGTCGTGCCGCTGGCAGCGGGAAATAACCGTTTCTGGTATTTTATGAGGCTCAGTGGTTGCAAAAATAAAAATTGTATCTGGTGGAGGCTCCTCTAAGCTTTTTAGCAAGGCGTTGAATGCCTGCGTAGAAAGCATGTGAACCTCGTCAATAATATAGATTTTGTAATTAGAACCACTTGGAGGCATGGTTCTCAGCGATTCTATAATCTCGCGCACGTTATCCACGCTGTTATTTGAAGCCCCATCGATTTCGCGCACTGCAAGACTAGTAGACTTAGCAATCTCGTAACAGTTAACGCATTCGCCACATGGCTCTACTAATTTGCGAGCTTGCGTCGGCTCAAGATCCGGAGTGATCTTATCGACTTGCGAATTTTGGCAATTTAACGCCTTGGCAAAAACCCGCGCACAACTTGTTTTTCCAACACCGCGCGGGCCAGTAAAGAGAAGGGCATGTGGAATTCGCTTTCGAGCTATGGCATTGGCAAGTGCCTTAGTCACGTGCTCTTGGCCGGTAATCGAGGAAAAGGATTGAGGCCTAAATTTTCTAGCTATTACTAGATAAGACATATTCTACTGAGCAATGCCGTAAAAAAACGGTATTTCTTGTTTATTGGCAAGTGCGTAAGCAAAGCTGAGAACTAGAAACGGTAACTATTAAAGGCGACTGGGTAAACGCAACGCAGTCAGAAATTCGCTACGGCTGCTTGCTCTCGCACCTGACCGGGTTTGCGCTCCCACTCGCACGTATCCCAATCGCCAGAAAACGCAGTCTAGCTCAGTTCACTTAAAAAAACAAATGTATACCGTTTCCAAAAATCCTTTTTGTAAATGGCATAAACAAATATTTTTAAGGGTGCATAGGGAAACCAGAGTTTCCCTACATCTCTATATAATTAATTGCTGCCTAGATTTCCTGATTTTAGGCTGCGGAGCTCTTTTACGGCCTGTGCGATGATATCGGCTGCAATACTTGCGTCCCCTTCGCTGTTAAATTTACTAAAGCCAAGCCTAACGCTTGAACGCACGTTTTCGTAATTTAAGCCAAGGGCGAGCAATACATGTGAATATTTCCCGGATTCTGAAACGCAAGCCGAGCTAGGCGAAATGGCAATTTGTGAACTAATTTTTCCTAACAATAGTGAGTTTTCAACTCCCTTAAAGGTCAACGATATATTGCCTGGAAGTCTTTTTTCTAAAGGCCCGTTTATAGAAAAATCACTCAAGTTTGCGCTTAAGTATGTCAAAAATGTTTCAGTTAGCCGCTGTAGATGAGATGAGTTCTCCGAAAGGCTAGCTTTTGCAATTTCGCAAGCCTTTCCTAGTCCAACTATGCCGCTTACGTTAAGCGTAGAGCCTCTGCGTCCGCATTCGTGTAATCCGCCATGAATTAATGGCTCCAAGGCAATCCTTGGACTTCGATTGCGAATATACAATGCCCCGATTCCCTTTGGGGCATGAAATTTATGTCCGGACAACGACAACATATCTACTCCCAGTGCTTGCACATCTACAGGTATCTTGCCTATGGCCTGAGTTGCGTCGCAGTGAAAAAGGCTATTGTTGTGGCGCGCGATGCGAGCGAGCTTTGCTATATCGTGTATTGTGCCGATTTCGTTGTTGGCAAGCATTGCTGACGCAAACACTGTGTTAGGTCTTAGGTTTTTTTTAAAACTGTCAATGTCTAAAGACCCATCGGAGTTTACTCTTAGGATAGTTACATTCATGCCAAATTTAGCCAAGGCATCTAAAGCGTCGAGAGTTGATGGATGTTCCGTAGCTACAGACAGGATGTGGGGTTTTTCTTTAGGAGACGATTTTAGATACTCAAACGCGACTCCCTTTATAGCCATGTTGTTCGATTCTGACGCCGAGCTAGTAAAAATAACTTCTTCACTAGCAGAGTTGAGTAGCGCAGCTACTTGCTCCCTAGCAATAGAAACTAGTTCGGCGGCATACCAGCCAAACGCGTGGCTTGTGCTCGATGGGTTGCCGAAATGAGTTGTAAGTACTGGCTGCATTGCTTGCAGTACTTTCGGATCCAACTGGGTAGTGGCGTTGTTATCTAAATAAATTGGGAGTTTCAATCAAAATGAGCTATTTAACTAAGTTCTAGCATGCGTTCCAGAGGTACTAGCGCTCTTAGTCGAATTTCTTCTGGAACAGTAACTTCTGGTTTTTCGTCTCGCAAACAGGCATATAAATTCTCCAATGTATTGAGCCGCATAAATGGGCACTCGCTGCAGGAACACTCCTTGTCAATCGGAGCCGAGTAAAAAGTCTTGTCCGGACAGCTCTTTTGCATTTGATGAATTATGCCACTTTCAGTAGCCACTATGAACTCTTTAGCATCACAAGACTTTACAAAGTTCAGTAGTGAAGACGTAGACCCTATGTGATCGGCATGGTCGAGAATGGGCTTTTGACATTCTGGGTGAGCTATGATTTTTGCGCTGGGATGCCGAGCTTGCAAGCGAACGAGCTCCTTTTCGTCAAACATGACGTGGACTATGCAAGAGCCTGGCCATAGGAGCATATCGCGCTTTGTTTTGTTTATGAGGTAGCGACCCAAATGCTGGTCAGGCGCAAAAATAATAGGCTTATCTGATGGGATGGAGTTAATGATCTTTTCTGCATTCGAGCTAGTGCACAATACATCGCTTAAAGCTTTGACCTCAGCGCTAGTGTTAACGTAAGTAACCACATAGTGGTTGGGATGCTGACCAATAAACTCTCGAAATTTATCTGCTGGACAGTTATCCGCAAGTGAGCAACCTGCCTTATCGTCTGGGACAACGACTAGTTTTTTTGGGTTTAGTATCTTAGCCGTCTCCGCCATGAACATAACACCGGCAAAAACTATTACGTCCGCAGCGGTTTTTGCAGCCTGCTGTGCTAGCCCTAAGCTATCGCCAACATAGTCGGCAATGTCTTGAATCTCTGGGATTTGATAATAATGGCTAAGGATAATTGCGTTTTTTTGGGCTTTGAGGGCTTTTATCTTATTGTAGATATTGTTGGTAGAAGGTTCCATTTCCTGCTAAGGATAGATGCGTTTATTGCGATTGTCAATCTTGGCCAACCCAAGAATCTAACCTATGAATTTAAGAATATCCGCTGCTGGCATCATTTCGCTTCTCCAAAAGTTTGTCGATTTGCTATTCACACTTTTTCTTGTCGGTGGATGTGTGGGTTTTGTTGGAGAAACAATTTGGCTGTTTGAGAAAGGCGATTCAGTATTAATTTCTGCATCGGCCTGGAAAGTAAGTTTGGTCATTTCGCTTTTCATCTACTGCTTTTGTCGCTACGTATTGCCAAGATTTGCGTCTAGTGTTCAGTCACATGGCAAATCTTGGCACTTACAGTTTAGTCCACTTGGCTCGGCGATAGGTTTAGTTATCGTGCTGATTAGCGATTTGCTGCGGCGAAATTATGCATTTTATTTAGGCCCAGGAGTTAGAGCTGAATTAGTTTTCTGTGGCCTCATCATATATATATGTGCTCTTGGCGGATTTGGAAAAAGGCTATGGGTAGAGCGATTATTTTCCTGGCCAACTTTGTTATTTAGCCAGATACTTATTTGCATTTTGTTTTTGCAACACGCAGATAATCGTTTACTTTTTAGCGATGATCATCCTAGCTTTTTATACCGATTACAGCTTTTAAAAACTCATTTTCCGAAGATTCCTTTTTATAATACTGATTGGGATCTTGGATATATTGCTCGCGAATTCTTCCCAACGGGAATGCTTAATGTATTCTTTCTCTCCTTTTTGCCGATTTATTTTAGTGAGTTAATAAGTATGAATGGGGCTGTTACGTATACTTATTTGATTCCATATTTGTTTGTGTTTCTCGTTCCATGGAGTGTTTTTGTTGCGTCGCGACAAGTGGGAATGGATAAGCAGGCGTCTGTTCTTGCGTCTTTACTCGCCCTTGGTCCGTCGCTTTCGTACTTTGAATGGCTGCTTAAGTACGGTACTCTTGGCTTTACTTTATCGATTGGCCTAAGTCCGCTAGCCGTTGCGTTATCCATCCGATTGGCACTTGCAGAAAATATTACTAAATGGCTGCACGTAGTTTTGTTGTTAATAGTATCAACTTTATGTGTGCTTTGGAGCGCGTCTTCTTTTATTTTTGTTCCAGTCTTTGTTTACGCGTTTTTTCGATTTAGAGAGACTTTTTCGCCTGCGCGAAAAAAATATATTCTCGTTTTCGCGGTTTTTTTTGCGCTGTTAAATTTGCCTTGGATTGCAATATTCATCAGAGAGAGTCAGGTCTTTAGTTTCGTTTCTGCGGACACTGTGCATGGCATACCTGACGTTTATCGGGCCACAAAAACTCAAGACGCCTCAAATTCTTTTATGCAGACCTTGGATGTGTTTTTTAGCAGTGCTGCTACTAATCTGCGAAAGCTTTTGCTAAAAATTAATCCTATTATATTGCTTTTTTTTGTTCTTGGATTTAGGGCGCTTCCGGAGAAAGTAACTCAAAGGGCCATGGCGTTTACTGTGCTTTGGCTCGTAGTGCTTGCCACTGTTGGAGACTTTTTGAAGCCACAGCTAGAGCTAAGGCGCATGATAGTGCCAGCAAGCTTTTTTATGGCAATTCTTGCCGGGGCTGGGCTGGTGGATTTTTTGAGAAAGCTGCTTGTCTTTGATGGGCTTAGTAAGAGCGGAGCATTTGTTAAGCGAATATTTGCACCAATGGGTGCAGTCTTGCTTGTTGGGGCTATAGCTATGTCTCCCCTAACTGTTGGTGCTGTTTATCTCAATAGGTCGATGGAGCGCTTTGTCTTTGCTCCTAAGGAAGTAGCGGAACTTAGCGATGCGATTGCTCGCTATGGTGGAGAGGGGAGAACTTTTATTAGCGGTTTTATATTGCACGAATTAGGAGCGACGGATTTAGTAAGCCAAAACGGTGGGCACGTTGCCCCACTGCCCATGTTGTCGGGAAAGCCAATGTATGCGACTGATTTCTACCACGCAAGCTGGACTACGGTGGATCCAATTCCATCGACATACCGAAAGCGCGGGGCGGAGGGGATAGAAGAATTTTTGGATCTAATTAACGCTACGGCGGTAGTAACTTTTAGGCGCGAATGGGTGGATTATTGCAAGTCGCAAAGTCGTTATGAGCAGGTTGCGCAGACTGGCAGGTTTAGGTTGTTTACTCGAGAGCCAAGTGAAGGAACTAAGGGGTATTTTCTGCGCGGTGATGGCGCGGTCAGTTCGCACGAGCGCGGCTTCTTAGTCGTTCCACATTCCGAGGAAATGGTGCTAAAATTTCGCTACTACCCCAGGTTAATCGTAGACAATCCGGAGATTGCCGAAATATTCTCGGTCCCTGTGTTTGATGAGGATTTGGCCGGCGGAAGAACTGCTCCGGTTTCTTTTGTTGGCCTTCGCGTTTCGAGCGAAGCTGTGAGTAAAAAGTCACCCATCATCATTAGCTATCGTTAGTGTGCAATATGGTTCTCGATGTCAATTATCCAGATTTGAACTTTGTTAGTCGCGAATACCTAGATCTCTTAATCGTTAAGTTTTTAGAGGTGTTTTCGCCAAGACTGCGCCAATCGAGCTACGTATTGTGCGAACTGGCAATTCTAACGTTTGGCTTGCTTGGGCTAAATTGTTTTTGGGGCGCAAGAAAATTGCCGGGGTTATTTGGCGCGTGCTTTGTCGCTAGTAGTCTTGTCTTTGTGATGGGCCTAGATCCGTTTTATCTCAAGTTTCACTGGCTTCCGTTTTTGCTAGTGTTTTATTTAAAATTCCATAAAGAGCGCTCGTTGTTGTCGTTGTTGTTTGCATCGTTAGTTTCGTTATTGTGGATTTTTTCGGCAGGCGCATTATCGCCGTTTGGTATTCTACTTGCAGTTATTGTTTGTCATTTATCTGTCCACTGTGGAAGTGATGGCAAAACGGCGGAGCGAATGGAAAGCGGATCTATTTTCCCGGGGAAAGCTTTCGGCTTGCTTTCCTCTGCGGCATTAATGCTTTCGATTATTGCCGTCCCAGTGTATGAGATGCCGGACTATCCGCCCGGTGCAAGATTATCTCCGATATCGCCTCTAATTATTTATCAACCAAGCCCGCTCATAGGTCCTTTTTTGAATCCGAATCCCTTGGTGTACTCATCCGTGATGAGCGCGCTTTATGTATATTCCTATCGCGCCGCGATTGTTATGCTTTTGTTTCTCATGCTTTTTTTGCGGATACTGGCAAAGAGGAAACGAGAGGAAAGCGATGCCCCATTTTTTTTGCCGGCTGCGAGTATCTCAGTCTTATTATTTTTTTTTGTAGCACTTGAGTTAGTGGTTCCGCCAGAGTTTGGAATGTATACTCCTTTTAGGGTTATATGTCGCCTAATTCCTGGTATGGGATTAGTTGGCTTGCCGTGGATGCTACTGCCGTTTGCGATATTGCTTGGGCTTACAAGTGTCGTTCGCGCCGGAGGGGCGCTGTTACTTGCATCTTTGTTTTTTGTGATGGGCCTTAGCGTAGCGATTGATTATCGGTTTGGAGCTCTTAGTAAGTTGTTGGGCCCGTCGTCTGTTAGTGTCGATCATTTTGTTCAGCTAGAAGTTGCTGACAAATTGAGCTGGCGACAAGTTGTAAAACAGTCGCCATCTGGCTTCGTGTTTAATTCTCAAGGTCGTTGGGTAGCTGATGTTGGCAACAGTAAGTCTAGGGAGCCAGAGAACCTTTTTAGGTTAAAAAAGGAAGCGGATTTTAATGTTAGCGTTAAGTCTAGTCCCAACGATCATTTGGCGCCACTTGCGATAGATGGTCGAGATGAGACCAGGTGGAGCACAGAACGCCCTCAGCGCAAGGGGGATTATTTCGAGTTGCATTTTGATAGAGAGGTTAAAATAGTAAGAGTCGTGCTCTCTGTGAAGCTGAACGCCACAGACTTTCCCCGTGGAATATTTGCAGAAGGGTCAACTGACGGCAGCAACTATGATGTAATAATTAATCAACCTAACTGGTTTGGTCCACTTAAGTGGACTGAAAAAGGTTATCCTTATTTTGGTTCTCAGGGTGAAGTAATTCTCGATTTCCCAAAACCTCAAATTGTGAGTCATTTGAGATTTGCGTTGCTTAACTCAGATAATTACTACGATTGGTCGATCGGCGAGGTTAAGCTATATGCGCCTGTTGAAGACTAACAACAACGACAACAACGAACGACGATGACGACGCTGGAACGCCGTCTCCCCTTCGAGCTGGCGGCACTTACATCAACCCACGCTCTTTAAAACTCAAGAAACCTCTTGGCGAAAAGATGATATGATCCAGTAGTCGCACTCCTAAGACGTTAGCCGCCTCGGCAAGCCGCTTAGTCAGCGCCTTATCCTCTTCGCTGGGCTCTAATTCCCCAGAGGGATGATTGTGCGCGACAATCACCGAACATGCCCGATCCTTAAGCGGATCGGCAAAGATCTCGCGGGGATGCACTTGGCAAAGATTTACCAGACCGACGGTAACTGTTCTACAGGCAATAACCTCATGCGCACCGTTAAGGGAAATGCACATAAAGTGCTCTTGCTTCCGATCGGAGAGATAGCTCACTAGAGGCAAAACATCTGCCGCCGCGCGAATCTTCCGCTCCCTAGACGGGATGCGCCGCCGAGAAAACTCCATGGCAGCACAGATGAGCAGCGATTTGGCCGCGCCAATTCCCTTAATGCCAACCAGGTCTTGGGGACCCAAATCTCCATTTCGGGCGTCAATGACCGGTAGTAGCTCCTCAGCTAGCCTAAAGACGCTCTTGCCCTTGAGGCCACTACCGAGCAGTACCGCCAATAATTCTGCGTCAGAGAGAAACTTAGCGCCGTTAAGCTTCAATTTTTCCCTGGGTCTATCCTTTAGGGGTGGTTTTAATAAGCATTTCATAATGCTTATTATCGAACCAAACTCCTAGGATGTTGCCAGCCAAAACGCCATTTTCTCTTGCTTACTCTGAGCGC
>JADLFC010000115.1 GCA_020845775.1 Deltaproteobacteria bacterium | reverse complement strand
TCCCACTCTCCGCCGACACCTTCGTTATCGCTGCCGTCAACGTAGTCTTGCCATGATCCACATGCCCAATAGTCCCAACGTTAACATGCGGCTTATTCCTCTCAAATTTCTCCTTCGACATCTGACACCCTCCTAAAAATATTTACCTTCTAAAAAATCTATCTTCCTTAAGAAACTATCTTGCGATCTTACTTTGCAACAATTGCCTCTGCTATTTGCCGTGGCACAGACGCATAATGTCCAAAATGCAATGTAAAAGTAGCCCGTCCCTGCGTAAGAGATCTCAAATCAGTGGCATAGCCAAAAGTTTCTGCAAGCGGCACCTCAGCACTAATGATTTGCGCACCAGCCTGCTGAGTATCCATGCCCAAGATTCTGCCTCTGCGCCGATTTATATCACCAACCACTTTAGAAAGAAAATCAGCAGGGCTAACAACCTCTAACTTCATTATTGGCTCAAGCAACTCCAACCCAGCATCTCTAGCCGCGTCCTTTACAGCTAAGGATCCACAAATCTTAAAGGCCATTTCAGACGAATCTACGTCGTGATACGTGCCATCAATTAAGTCAACTATAACATCTACTACAGGATATCCAGCGAGCACACCGCCAGCCAAAGCTTCAACAATACCTTTCTCAACTGCTGGAATATATTCTCGCGGGATAGCTCCGCCCTTAATTAAGTTATTGAACTTAAAGCCAGCTCCGCGCTCGCCAGGCTTAACGTCAATCACTACGTGTGCATATTGCCCACGACCACCAGTTTGTCGCGCATATTTGTAATCTTTTCTTTTCTCAGCAAGAATCGCCTCTCTATAAGCCACCTGTGGCTTTCCTACATTTGCGCCGACCTTAAATTCCCTAGTCAAGCGATCCACTATAATTTCCAGATGGAGCTCGCCCATTCCAGAAATTAGAGTCTGCCCACTCTCCTCGTCTGTAGATACTCTAAAAGAAGGATCCTCTGAGGCAATCCTAGAAAGAGATAGCGCTAGTCGCTCCTGATCCGCCTTAGTCTTTGGCTCCACAGCAACAGAAATAACCGGTGTTGGCAGCTCTATAGATTCGAGCGTGATCGGATGATCTTCATCGCACAAAGTATCTCCGGTGATGACATTCTTTAGTCCAATTACCGCAGCGATTTCTCCACAAGAAACCTCGGAAACTTCTTCTCGCTTATTAGCATGCATTCGCACGATACGACCCACGCGCTCTCGCTTTCCGGTACGCGTGTTGAGAATGCTATCACCACCAGTAATCTTGCCGGAATAGACTCGAATAAACGTCAATGAGCCATGAGGATCCGTAAGTAACTTAAACGCAAGAGCCGTAAATGGCTCCTTTTCTGAGGGTTTGCGAGTAACCTGCTCCGAAGAATTATCGGGATTTACTCCAGCCACTGGCGGAAGATCAACTGGCGAAGGCAGAAAGTGCACTACTGCATCTAATAACGGTTGCACTCCCTTGTTCTTAAAAGCCGACCCACAAAGAACTGGAACGCAGGATAAATCTATACAGGACTTGCGAATTCCCCTAATGATCTCTTCCTCCGTCAAAGGCTCCCCAGCAACGTACTTATCCAAAAGACTCTCATCGCTCTCTGCTACATGCTCCAAAAGACTAGCCCGCGCGACCGCAGCCTCCTCTTGATACTTAGCCGGTATCTCCTCCGTCAGATAAGTTGCTCCAAGAGTTTCGTCGTTATAAATCATGGCCTTCATTGTAATTAGATCTATAACGCCTAGAAAATTTTCCTCCGAACCAATCGGCAACTGCACTGGCAGTGGTCGAGCTCTTAAGCGATCTCTAATCATATCGATCGTGCGCTTAAAATCCGCTCCAGCTCGATCCATTTTATTAATAAAGCATAAACGCGGAACCTTATACTTATCGGCCTGTCGCCATACGGTCTCAGTCTGAGGCTCAACCCCCGCTACAGAATCGAATACCGCGATAGCTCCATCCAACACTCGCAAAGAGCGCTCTACTTCTATGGTAAAATCAACGTGCCCGGGCGTGTCTATAATATTAATGCGATACGTAGTATTGGGTTCTCGGCTGCTTTTCCAAAAACAAGTAGTAGCAGCAGACGTGATTGTTATACCGCGCTCCTGCTCCTGCTCCATGTAATCCATGGTAGCAGCGCCCTCGTGCACTTCGCCAATCTTGTAATTAACACCAGTGTAATACAAGACGCGCTCGGTAGTCGTCGTCTTACCGGCATCGATATGCGCCATTATGCCAATATTTCTTACTCTCTCGAGCGGTACACTAATATCCACGATTAAGCTTTCCTTATATCCTCATCTCAGGCGCAGCAACTCGCCCAAGAATTAATGCTACCCGACCTAGCCATATGACCAAACACCTACGAGAGCAACCCCCTCTCGAAGTTTTTCGCTGCATGCCAATGTTAACTAACACCGTCGTGCGTGTGCACGAAGCCAATTAGGCTAGATGAAACTACCACCTATAATGCGCGAAGGCTCTATTCGCCTCTGCCATGCGATGGGTATCTTCTTTCTTCTTAACAGCATTGCCGCGCCCATGAGATGCATCGAGCAACTCACTTGCAAGATTGTGACGCATGGTCTTTTCCGAGCGACCACGCGCACTCTCTATCAGCCAGCGAATAGCTAGCGTATCGCGGCGACTTTCTCTCACCTCAGTTGGCACCTGGTAAGTAGCACCTCCTACGCGGCGCGATCTAACTTCAACGAACGGCCGCACATTCTCCAAAGCGCCATGAAAAACGTCCAATGGCTTTGTATCCGCACCTACCTTTTGCTCAACCAAATCCAGAGCTCCGTAAAAAATCGACTCCGAAACGCTCCTCTTACCGCGCCACATCATACTATTGATAAACTTAGCAACCACCACTTCGCCATATTTTGGATCGGCAAGAACCGTTCGCTTGTAATCTCGTCTCTTTCGGGCCATCTAAATCAAACTCTCAAATAATCTTAATAAATCATCTACCAAAAAACTGGCGTCACAATTCCCTACTTAGGACGCTTGGCGCCATATTTAGACCTACTCTGTTGTCGACCAGATACGCCCTGAGTATCGAGCTTCCCCCTAATAGTATGATAGCGCACTCCGGGAAGGTCTTTAACGCGCCCACCTCTAATCATAACAACAGAGTGTTCCTGAAGATTATGCCCCTCTCCGGGAATATAACTCGTAACCTCCATTCCATTCGTCAGGCGCACCCTTGCTACTTTGCGCAATGCCGAATTTGGCTTTTTGGGCGTGCAAGAATAGACTCTCGTACAAACCCCTCGCTTCTGCGGACAACTGCTAAGCGCTGGTGCGCTGGTTTTCTTTCTTTGACTTCTTCTCCCCTGACGGACCAGTTGGTTAATAGTAGGCATAAATTCAACAATCTTATTAATAACTTACACTATCCTGGCACGGCAATTCACTCTTTCCTTCCGTGCCGATACCCTCAAACACCTCGCATATGAACTCCGGCAGTTGGCGAACCCACATTCGCCACTGCCGCAATCTCTCTACAAATCACGTTTTCCCTGGCGTCAGGAGAGTGATTAACTAGCATCTAGCGCGACAGTTTGTCAATCGCCCGAGCCACCAAAAAACTCTCCTATTGTTGAGTTGCCACGCCAGAACGCGACATTAAATACTCCTGGGACGGCATACCGATGGCACGGCCCGAAGCTGATCGTACCACCTCGACGCCACCAACTACGCTCTCTTCGGTCTCTACCTCAATTTCAGCAGCATCGGTTGCCTTCACAATACCGGTGCCAGCTGGTATGAGACGCCCCATAATGACATTTTCCTTTAACCCTCGAAGGCTATCGACCCTGGCACTAATGGCTGCTTCGGTCAACACTTTAGTGGTTTCTTGGAAGCTAGCCGCAGATATAAAGCTCTCAGTAGATAGCGCGGCCTTTGTTATACCGAGCAACAGCGGTTCGTATGTAGCTGGCTTACCACCCTTCTCGATAACTTTCTGATTCTCCCGCTCAAACTCAAAACGTCCCACAGAATCTCCTGAAAGGAAGTTCGTACCGCCTGCCTCAACCACCTTAACCTTTCCAAGCATCTGCCTAACAATGACTTCTAGGTGTTTGTCGTTAATGCGCACTCCCTGCAAGCGATAAACCTCTTGCGCTTCGTTTACTAGGAATTTCGCTAGTTCGCCAACACCCAATACTCTTAGAATGTCGTGCGGATTGGGGGAACCACTAGTGAGCGCATCTCCAGCTCTGACGCGATCGCCCTCCTGCACAAACAGATGCACGTGTTTTGGAATCAAATACTCGCTAGGTTCTCCCACTTCTGGAGTTACTATCAGCCTGCGCTTACCCCTAAGGTCTTCTCCAAAACTTACTATTCCGTCGATGTCGCTGACTTCCGCCGGGACTTTAGGCTTTCTAGCCTCAAACAATTCAGCTACTCGCGGCAAACCTCCCGTAATGTCCTTTGTCTTAGTTGTCTCGCGCTCTCGTTTGGCCAATACACTTCCAGGAAATACCTCCGCACCGTGATCGACTACGACCTTAACGCCAATAGGTAGATAGAAAATGCGCTCTTTGCCATCGCTCTCCTCCACTACTAGAGCCGGCCGCAACTCACTCGTGCGATCTCGCGGTTCGCGAATCTCGCGCTCGACGAATCCAGTTCTTTCATCAGTGCGCTCTTCTAGAGTCTGCGAGTTAATATCCTTCCACTTAACTGTTCCTCCGACTTCCGTTAGAATCGGCATGGAGAAAGGATCCCACTCGGCCAACAAATCCCCAGCTTTAACTACATCGCCATCCCTAGGAGTCACCACTGCTCCGTACACCAACGGGTGTCGCTCCCTTTCTCTGCCATCCTTTGCATCATAGACCACGATCTCAGCCTTCCTGCCCATCACAACCTGACCGCGTGGCGAGATGACAATGGAAGCATTTTCCAGGCGAATCGTGCCCGGATAGCGCGCCATAAGGTTAGTTTGCTCAGCGCGCCCAGTAGCAGTTCCACCGATGTGAAATGTTCTCATTGTTAACTGCGTTCCCGGCTCGCCTATGGATTGCGCAGCTATTACACCTACCGTCTCTCCAAGGTTCACTAAATGTCCGCGAGCAAGATCTCTTCCGTAACACGACGCACAAACGCCATACTGCTGTTGGCATGTCAAGACCGAGCGAATCATCACGCGATCTATTCCCGCATCGGCTATTATCTGCGCCTTTTCTTCGTCAATCTCTTGATTGCCAAGCACTAACACGTCGCCACTTATCGGATCGCACACATCCTCCAAAGCCACTCGACCGAGTATGCGGTCAAACAAGGATTCTATCTCCTCGCCACCCTCTGTAAGCGCCGTAACTTCAATGCCATCTAGCGTCTTGCAATCTTGCGTGCTAACGACGCAGTCCTGGGCCACATCCACAAGACGCCTGGTCAAATAACCCGAATTTGCAGTCTTCAAAGCCGTATCAGCCAATCCCTTGCGGGCACCATGAGTGGAAATAAAATATTCGCCCACCGATAACCCTTCGCGGAAGTTTGCCTTAATCGGCGTCTCGAGAATAGATCCATCGGGCTTTGCCATCAGGCCGCGCATTCCCGCAAGCTGCCGAATCTGCTGACTGGAACCGCGCGCGCCTGAGTCCGCCATCATGTAAATTGGGTTAAAACTCGGCCCGGTCAAAACATTATCCCCCTCTACGAACTTGGTGGAGGATATTCCAGCCATCATGTCTATAGCAACGCGATCTCCAGCATCAGCCCAAATGTCAATCGCCTTGTTATAGCGTTCTCCTGCAGTAATTAGTCCCTCCTGATACTGAACTTCAACTGCATTTAGGCGCTTCTCGGCATCCTCCAACAGCGCTCGCTTATTTTCTGGTATCTCCATATCCGCCATGCAGATAGAAATACCAGCCTTAGTCGCAAATCCAAAACCTAAATCTTTAAGCCGATCGGCCAAAATCACAGTCGCCTTATCGCCACACTTCTTAAAGCACTTAGCAATTAGATCGCCTACGGTTTTCTTTTTCATCACCACATTGGCTTCTTCAAATCCAAGCCCCTTAGGCAATATGTCGTACAAGAGAACGCGCCCAACGGTAGTGTCGTATATCTTGCCTTCAATCCTAACTTTAATCTTCGCCTGTAGCTCAACCTCTTTCGCCTCGTAAGCCATGATCACTTCAAAGGGATCCGTAAAAATCTTGCCGGTTCCCTTCGCGCATGGCCTCTCCCTAGTCATGTAATAAAGACCAAGAACGATGTCCTGCGTCGGAACGATAACCGGCTTGCCATGCGCCGGACTTAAAATGTTGTTGGTCGACATCATGAGAACTCGAGCTTCCACTTGAGCTTCGACTGAAAGCGGTACGTGAACAGCCATTTGGTCGCCATCGAAATCGGCGTTGAAAGCTGTACAAACCAACGGATGTAGCCTAATTGCCTTGCCTTCAACCAGCACCGGCTCAAATGCTTGAATTCCCAACCGATGCAGAGTAGGCGCCCTGTTTAACAAGACGGGATGTTCTCTAATCACCTCATCCAAAATATCCCACACTACGGACTTTTCTTGCTCTACCATCTTCTTCGCACTTTTAATGGTAGTGACAAAACCCTTCTGCTCAAGCTTGTTGTAGATAAAAGGCTTAAAGAGCTCGAGTGCCATTTGTTTCGGCAGACCGCACTGATGAAGCCTTAACTCAGGACCAACCACAATGACCGATCGCCCCGAGTAGTCTACGCGTTTACCCAAAAGATTCTGCCTAAAGCGCCCTCCTTTACCTTTAAGCATATCGCTTAGTGATTTGAGTGGCCGCTTGTTTGGCCCTGTAATTACGCGACCGCGTCTGCCATTGTCAAAAAGCGCATCCACCGCTTCCTGCAACATTCTTTTCTCGTTTCTTATAATTATATCGGGCGCATTTAGCTCGAGTAGGCGATGCAACCTATTGTTGCGATTGATTACCCGCCTATACAGATCGTTTAAATCGCTCGTAGCAAAACGTCCTCCATCCAGCGGCACCAAAGGACGCAAATCCGGGGGCAACACCGGCAAACATTCTAAAATCATCCACTCTGGCCGATTGCCACTATCTATAATTGAATAGATAACCTTAAGGCGCTTAGAAATCTTTTTGCGCTTTGCCTCGTTAGTGGCTTCATCCATTTCTGCACGCAGGTCTTTGACTAGCCGCTGCAAGTCGAGCTCTGCCAACATATCCTTTACAACCTCAGCCCCAATGCCCACCTTTATGCTAGTCCCGTACCTCTCCAGGGCACTCCTATATTCCTTTTCCGTCAACAGCTCGCCATAGTTCAAATCACTAGAACCTGGATCCCTAACGATATAAGCCTCGAAATATAGGACTTTTTCCAAATCTCTAAGCGATAGGTCTAACAAGTTTCCTATTCTACTGGGCAAACTCTTTAAAAACCAAATATGAGCTACTGGCGAGGCAAGCTCGATATGCCCCATCCGCTCTCGCCTTACCTTAGACTGAATCACCTCGACGCCGCATTTTTCGCAAACAACACCGCGATGGCGCATGCGTTTATACTTTCCACAATTGCATTCGTAATCCTTAGTTGGTCCAAAAATCTTCGAGCAAAACAAGCCATCGCGCTCGGGCTTAAAAGTCCTATAGTTAATGGTCTCAGGCTTCTTTACCTGCCCGTGAGACCAGGAGCGTATCCTCTCGGGACTTGCTATAGAAACCTTCATTGCTGAAAAATGAGATGGATTCTGTGGCTTTTCAAATAATGAAAAAATATCATCCATGGAATTTTGCCTTTTGCCTCTTAAACAAATTGTTATACAGTTTGCAGGAAGTGGTAAAACTACCCTACTTCCTATAAACTGTAATTTTCCTAATAGGTCTGTTGCGAAATTGACATCTTGCGCCTAAAAAAGCCCTAACGATGATTGCACAATAACGCCTAATAATCGGACAAGCCATCAACGGCCGCTGCGTCGGATACCGAAGCGCGATCTACGCTCAGCGCCTGCCTTCCATTCTGCCCTACCACAGTCTCTCCCTGCACATTTTGGTCATCTACCAGCTCTACGTCTAACGCAAGACTCATCAGTTCCTTCGTCATAACGTTAAAGGATTCCGGCAGGCCTGGTTCAAGCACGTTTTCACCTTTTACGATGGCTTCATACATTCGAGTGCGCCCAGCGACGTCATCTGACTTCACTGTCAAAAACTCCTGCAACGAGTACGCTGCGCCATAGGCCTCGAGTGCCCAAACTTCCATTTCTCCCAAACGCTGTCCGCCAAACTGCGCCTTACCACCTAATGGCTGCTGTGTTACCAAGGAATATGGTCCAATTGAGCGAGCATGAATTTTATCATCGACTAAGTGATGCAACTTAAGCATGTACATCACACCTACCGTAACCTTTTCCTGAAACGGTTCGCCCGTGCGACCATCGTATAAAACTGTCTGGCCACTTGCATCCAATCCACCCAGGCCCAGCAACTTGCGAATTTCTCCCTCCGATGCTCCCTCAAACACAGGAGTAGCCACATGGATTCCATTAATACACCCCTGGCCCAACTCCAAGACCTCCATTTCTTTAAGTGAACCGACGAGCTTATCGAACCGATCTTCTGAGAACGCGCTGCGCAACAACTCCCTGATATCTTGAGCAGAGCGGCTCAAAGAACCATTATGTCCATATTTTTCCGGCATAGAGGCAAATCTGATACTCGGATCCACCACCTGCTCTAACAACTGGCAAACCTTCTTGCCAATAGAGTAACACGACCATCCTAAATGCGTTTCCAGAATTTGCCCTACGTTCATTCGAGACGGAACGCCAAGCGGGTTTAATACCATATCTACCGGCGTGCCATCGGGCAAATACGGCATATCCTCCTGCGGAAGCACAACCGACAAGACACCCTTATTCCCGTGCCTTCCGGCCATTTTGTCGCCCACCGTAAGGCGCCGTTTAACTGCCACAAAAACTTTTACCATCTTTATGACGCCAGGTGGCAACTCATCGCCCTCTTTCAGGCGCTTTATCTTCTCAGCTAACGCAGCACGCTTATTATTAATAAGCTGCCCAGTGCCTACGATGATGCGCCCAACCTCTTCCTGTAGCTCCTCTTCCCCCACTTGAATGTCTCTAATATATTCAAACGGGATGCTGGCCATTAATTCCGCCGTAAGAGTTTCGCCTTTAGCAATTAATTGCTTGCGCCCCTCATCCACTAACCGCGCGGTCAACTTCTTACCCTGAAGCATTTGCGTTACCTGCCTAAGGGCACTCTCGCGTAGCAAGCGTATTTCGTCTCTCTGATCCTGCTCCAGTTTATTAATGTTTTTCTTTTCAATCTGGAGCATGCGCTCGTCTTTTTCGGTTCCCTTGCGCGAAAAAACCTGCGCGCTGATGATAGTTCCTTCGACACCTGGAGAAAGCCGCAAACTCGTGTCCCTAACTTCACCCGCCTTTTCTCCAAAAATAGCTCGCAAGAGCTTTTCCTCCGGGGAAAGTTGAGTTTCGCTCTTAGGAGTAATTTTTCCAACAAGTATATCGCCTGGTTTTACCTCCGCACCAATGCGGATAATCCCTGAGTCATCTAAGTTCCTTAGTGCCTCTTCTCCCACATTGGGTATATCTCGTGTAATTTCCTCCTTTCCGAGCTTAGTATCCCGAGCTATACACTCTACCTCCTCAATATGGATAGATGTATACGCATCTTCTCGAACTACCTTCTCGCTAACGAGAATAGAGTCCTCGAAGTTAAAACCCTGCCACGGCATAAAGGCCACCAACACATTTTGCCCCAAGGCAAGCTCACCGCGATCTGTCGACTGCCCATCGGCAACCACGTCACCCGACTCTACTTCTTCGCCAACCCGCACGATAGGTCGTTGATTAATGCAAGTATTCTGGTTCGAACGCTTGTACTTTGTAAGATTATAAATATCCACGCCCGTATCTAGCGGATCATTTGTTAGCTTATCCGACTTTATTACAATGCGACCCGCATCTACCGATTCGACAACACCGCGGCGCTTGGCTACGACAGTTGCACCAGAATCACGAGCCACGATCTTCTCCATACCTGTGCCCACAAGTGGCGCGGACGTCTTAAGCAGAGGCACTGCCTGCCGCTGCATGTTCGAACCCATCAAAGCTCGGTTCGCATCGTCATTTTCTAAAAACGGTATAAGCGACGCCGCGACGCTAACGAGCTGATCTGGACTAACGTCCATCATCGTCACTTCTTCCCGAGGAACTCTCTGGAACTCATTTTCCTTACGTGCACTTACGAACTCATCTACGAACTTCCCGTCCTTAGTTAAAGGTGCATTGGCTTGCGCAATAACCTCGCGCTCCTCCTCCATAGCAGATAGGTAGACGATCTTATTGCTCACTTCTCGCTTTTCGTTAACTACTCGATACGGGGTCTCGACAAACCCAAACTCATTTACCCGAGCATACGTAGCAAGTGACGATATCAAGCCTATATTTGGACCTTCAGGAGTCTCAATCGGACAAACTCGCCCATAATGAGTTGGATGAACATCTCTCACTTCGAAGCCAGCTCTTTCGCGGGTCAAGCCACCCGGACCCAATGCGCTCAACCTTCGCTTATGAGTTACCTCACTAAGCGGATTAGTTTGATCCATGAACTGACTTAACTGAGACGAGCCGAAAAACTCCTTAATCACAGCAGATACTGGTTTGTAATTTATCAAGTCCTGAGGCATGAGCGTCTCTATATCCTGCACGCTCATGCGCTCCTTAATAGCGCGCTCCATTCTCACAAGGCCTAAGCGATATTGATTTTCAATCAGCTCGCCAACAGACCGCACCCTGCGATTGCCAAGATGATCTATATCGTCGACGGAATAATTGACGGGATCATTAGACGCTCGCAGCTCAAGCAAATATCTAACAGTCTCGCAGATATCGTCGTGAGTCAAAACGCCATCGTTCGCACTATCCATTGCTGAAGCAGTGGCTGTCTGGCCTTTCTTTGCCACAACAGAGACTTCCTTGCCACGCTCCTTAGCCTCTCGCCGGCTATGCAACTTAAAGTTTAGCTTTAACCGCCCCACTGCCGAGAGATCGTAGCGCTCTGGATTAAAGAACATGTTCTTAAAATTCGCCTCTGCCGTCTCTACGCGTGGCGGATCCCCTGGACGCAAGCGCTTATATATTTCTACCAATGCCGAGGTCTGCGGAACTTGCATAAAATGCGATTTTAAATCATCGCGATCAGGCTCAAGTCCATCCCCTAGCAATGTTTTTCTCAGAGAGTCACCAATATGGTTCTCGCTAGTATATAAGACTTCTATTTCCTTCACGCCTAGATTTTTTAGCGTCGAAACTGTTCCTTCGGCTTTAACTCGACCCTTGGTATCTAGCACATCCGGACTTAGCGCTTCGCCAGCGGCAACTATGACATTAAAGCGTTTAACGATCTCACTAACGGCAGACTCACCGCCGCTTTTAAATACCTTGCTAAAAATCTCCTCGATTCGCTGCCAACCGATTAGCAGCTCGCCCCCCTTAACTAAGACTTTCGAAGTCGCCGGATCCAAAACATCTTCCGTTGCCTCGATAACCGTCTTCGCAGAAATCATCCCTGGCACGCTGTCCGGATCAATGGCCAATTCTTTAATCCCAGCCTCAGTAAGGCGGCGAATTATAGCTCGGTTATATTTTTGCCCACTCTTGACGAGTACTCGACCACCCTCGTCCTTAACGTCTAAATAAGCCCTTTGCCCCTCAAGCCGATCTGAGGCAAACGCCTTAGAAACGCTGCCTGTTTTTCCAAAAATAATGCGATCGCATTTATAGAACTTACAGAGCACATCTTCAGAACTCATTCCCAAGGCACGCAACAACACCGTAGCATTCTGTTTGCGACGCCTATCAATGCGAACGTGCAAAATGTCCTTTACATCAAACTCAAAATCTAGCCACGACCCCCTGTAGGGAATAATGCGCGCATTGTACAATAATTTTCCCGACGAATGCGTTTTTCCGCGATCGTGATCAAAGAAAACTCCTGGCGAACGATGCAACTGGCTAACAATTACCCGCTCAGTTCCGTTCACCATAAAGGTGCCATTTTCAGTCATTAGCGGAATTTCGCCAAAATAGACTTCCTGCTCCTTAATGTCGCGAATTTGTCGAGAGCCGTCGCTAATCGTCTCCCAAAGTATTAGCTGGATGGTAACCTTTAGCGGCGCAGCCCAAGTCATGCCCCGCTCTTGACACTCGACTACATCGTATTTTGGCTCCCCAAGGCGATACGATACGTAATCCAAGGACGCCGTATTGTTGTAATCCTTAATAGGGAAAACAGACTTAAAAACAGATTGAAGGCCCACATCCTTGCGCTCGCCAGCTCCATTGATTTCGCCGCTGTGCAAGAAATCGCTGTGCAGGAAATCCCTGTAAGAGTCGCACTGAATTCTAATTAAGTTGGGGATTGCATGTGGTTTTTCTAGTTTTGAAAAATCTCGACGAAGGCGGAAGCGAGTAGTAAGTTTCTTAGCCATGTAAACGATTTCTGTTACCTATGTTGATTACCCCCTTTCGCAATGAACTATATATAACTATCAATATATATAACACATTAATATATTATATATCGATCGATACTTGCTCTAGCAGACGCGGCAAGATCAAGCTTCCAGCCTCCCCTCCCCACGACAGCAATCTTAGCCCAAAAAGCCCCTTCACAACTCGCTCAGCACTTGCACAATCACTCAAGATTAACCAAGCACGAAAGCCCGTGAGCTTTTATCGACTACCGAAAAATACCAGTGCCTGGGATGGAAAAACCCAGGCACATTATTGCGAAAATACTATCGAGACAAACTATTGTCTCAGTGTCGAAAAAAGAAAAAACTCTACTTAATTTCGACCTTAGCGCCAACTGCTTCTAGCTTCTCCTTAATACTAGCCGACTCTTGCTTGGAAGCTCCCTCCTTGAGCGGCTTGGGCGCATTGTCTACAAGTTCCTTAGCTTCCTTTAGCCCTAAAGAAGTTATCTCTCTAACTACTTTAATGACTTTTATCTTATCCGCGCCTACATCCGAGAGTATCACATCAAACTCTGTCTTTTCCTCAACTTCAGCGCCACCAGCAGCCCCGCCAGCACCTCCAACCGCCGCAACAATCCCTACTGGCGCAGCTGCGCTTACTCCCAACTCTGCCTCTAGGTCTTTGACCAAGTTAGCAGCCTGCATTAAGGACATTCCCTTAATAAAGTCCTTCACTTGCTCTACCGTCACTTCACTCATCGCTATATTCTCCCTCAACGTTTTACTTATGGTTACTAATCGCCCTGATTTCCCTTTGCTAGTTGCTCTTGCCAAGAACCCAACAGACGGACTAATCCACGAGCCGGCTCGCTAATTACTCCCATCAACTGCACTGCTGGCGCGTTAATGAGAGATAACAATTTTGCCTGAAGCTCCAATTTAGAAGGCATATTGGCTAGGGACTCCACGTCCTTGCTGCTTAGCGGCTGCCCGTCTAACCAACCTGCTTTTACTCTAAAGCTCTCTTTTTGCTTCGCAAACTCAGATATTACCTTGGCTGGAGCTACCGGATCCGACCCTGTCAGCACAACAGCGGTAGGCCCCTTTAAGTAATCGGCTAACGACTCAGCTCCGCGCTCGCGAATCGCTCTCCTCGCCAGTGTGTTTTTAACTACTAGCAAACGAGAGTCCATTCTTTTAAGCTCCTTTCTAATCCCTGTTATGTCTTGACAGGTACACCCTTGATAATGCACCAGAAACACAGCGGAGGATTTAGAAAAGGAATCAGAAAAACTGCCAATAAAATTCTGTTTAGCGTCTAAATTCATAAAGGAACCTATTCATCAAATTAACAAACCAGCTCGATTTATCACCTGGATCAATACTTTCTTAGAGGAGCTGGATCCAGCGGCACACCCGGACTCATCGTAGTCGAGAGATGGGCACTTAGAATGTACGTGCCCTTGGATGTTTTTGGCTTAGATTTATTAACAGCGTCAATTAAGCTAGTAATATTTTCCACAAGCTGCGCAGCCTCGAACGAAGAACGCCCAACGCCGACCTGCACGACTCCCGCTTTCTCCGTGCGGTACTCAACCTGCCCACCTTTAATAGCTGCCACAGCTTTGCCAATATCAAAAGTAACAGTCCCGACTTTGGGATTTGGCATCAACCCTCGCGGTCCTAGTATCTTACCAATGCGCCCAACAAGCCCCATAGCATCCGGCGTAGCAACTGCGCTATCGAACTCGAGCCAACCGTCCTGAATCTTCTTTACTAAGTCATCCGCACCAACAGCATCAGCGCCGGCATCAAGGGCTTCTTTAGCTTTTTCGCCTTTACAAAAAGCCACTACTCTAAGAGTTTTTCCAGTGCCATGTGGCAACACTACAGTTCCTCTAACATTTTCCTCCGCCTTGCGCGGATCCACGCCGAGCTTAACTGCAATGTCAACAGATTCATCAAACTTAGCCTTGGGAAACTTCTTCAACAACGAACAAGCATCCTCAATGCTATACAAGGAGTCGTAGTTAACGAGTCTATGTCCTTCCTCCCAACGCTTTCCTCGACGTGCCATAATAATTCAATCCAAAATTAAGTGTGTTATATATAAACTATTAACCAAAATAAGGCGTTTTAACTCCCATGCTACGCGCCGTGCCCGCTATTATTTTTTTAGCTAGCTCTATGTCAGTAGCACTGAGATCAGCCATTTTTATCTTGGCAATTTCTGCTAAATCTTCTTCACTAAGTTGCCCGACTTTGCGCGTATGTGGCTCCCCAGAGCCCTTATCGATTTTCGCAAATTTCTTAATTAAGTAAGACGCTGGTGGACTTTTAAGCTCAAAGCTAAAAGAACGATCCGCATAAACACTAATAATTACGGGAAGAACAGTTCCAGCTTGCGACTGGGTCTTTGCATTAAATTCCTTACAAAACTCCATAATATTGACGCCGTGCTGACCCAACGCTGGCCCTACTGGCGGTGCGGGATTAGCAGCACCCGCCTGAATTTGAAGTTTTATCTGACTAACTAATTTCTTCTTTGGCGCCATTCAGAAACCCTCACTTATCGGTATAACAACTCGAAGGATGCAACTTATAAAGGAATACAAAACTCTTGTCTAGTAAATCGCGATTATTTTTAGCAATAAGAACGCGATTATCGCGAAACTTTCATCTATGCCTTTTCCACTTGCACAAAGTCAAGCTCAACTGGCGTATTTCTGCCGAAAATACTAATCAATACCCTCAGTTTCCCCTTGTCCACCTTTACCTCATCAACTGTGCCATTAAAATCAGTAAATGGCCCATCAATAACTTTAACCGAATCACCCTGCTCAAACTGCACGCGAGGACGCGGCCTAGAAGCCCCTCCTTCCATTTGCTTCATTAAATTGTCCACTTCCTGTGGAGTCAAAGGAGACGGACTGCGCTCATCGCCAATAAATCCAGTTATTTTTGGAGTATCTTTAACCAAGTGCCAGGTTTCTTCGTCTAGCTGCACTTGAAGAAGCATATAGCCAGGGAAGAACTTGCGAGTAGAAGTTTTCCGTTGCCCGCGAACCAACTCGACAACAGTTTCTTGCGGAACAATAATGTCGCCAAACTTATCAGATAAACCGCTATTTCGAATTCGCTCTTCGAGATTAGACTTAGCCTTCGTCTCAAAACCAGAATAAGTGTGTAGGACATACCAAGGGAGATCTGATTTTACCGTAGCTTCTTTTCCGGCCGAAGCAGGTGCTTCGGGCTTCTGCCTATCGCCTTCTACTAACTGGGAACCACCGACTAAATTATCGGCCTGCTCTTCGATTTTGCCATCGCCACCCATTTGTTGGGCCTCCATAGAATATACTTTTTGGGAATCTACCATTGCCCTCTAGCTCAACTGCCACTAGGTAAACTTACTTAAACACAACATCTCGTTAGCCACGAAACTTAGCTCCTTCGAACCAAATGTGGCACAATAAAAATTAAAAAATAGCACAGTTACGTTAAGTTAGCGTTGCCTGCATAATATTGCCAACGATATAATCAGCCAAACCTAAGAACACTGCAAACAAAAACATCATAAACATAACTACCATTGTTGCCTGCATTGTCTCTTGTCGGGAAGGCAGATGGACTTTCTTAAGCTCCAACCAAGCTTCATTTCCAAAGCTAATGCCTTGCTCTAGAATTCCAACTTTTTCTTCAGTTTCCTTTTTCGCCATAAATCCTCTCTAAAGAATATAAAAAACAAAACTTGCGCCGTGTTTTTTAGCAAGTCCAAAATGTGGCACGCCCGGAGGGGCTCGAACCCCCGACCTCCGGATTTGGAGTCCGATGCTCTACCAACTGAGCTACAGGCGTATTACCAAAGCGCTTACTTCGTTTCCTTGTGGACAGTGTGCTTTCGACAAAATGGACAAAACTTGCTCGCCTCAATTTTTTGAGTATGCCCTTTCTTATTGCGAGTCTTAGAGTAATTACGTGCCTTACAATCCGAACAAACTAACGTTATTATACTTCGATTTCCCAACGCTAAAGATCCTCCACATTCGATACATCACTTCTCTAAACGCCCAGCTATCGATACCGGACGAAGAGATGCTTTTTATAACAGCTCGCTTACTGAAGTATTTCGGCGACGACTCCTGCGCCTACAGTTCTACCTCCTTCGCGTATGGCGAAGCGAAGCTCCTTTTCCATAGCTATCGGCTGTATCAAGTCAACAGTTACCGTAACATTATCCCC
>JADLFC010000114.1 GCA_020845775.1 Deltaproteobacteria bacterium | reverse complement strand
TTAAAGAAATTAGAATTAAGCTCATTTCAGAAATGAAGCACATCACTGCCCTTTGTAGGCAAGCCTACGAGTGCTGGAAAATAGGAGACTACAAAGCCATCTGGCCTCCAGGCACATTTTTGCCGCCGTTACCTCCTCGAGCTAACGCTCTTCCGGCATACTAATCAACTACTACTCCCCAGCGCATTCACCAGCCGATACGGCAGCGGTGCGCCAACACTCGCGCGAGCTGCAAAGTTAGCACAAAAAAAATGGGCCTCGGCGGCAGAACATGACTCACTTCCGAAAAAACAAGCCCACTTAAAGCACAAAATGGCCCAACATTACTTCGCTGAATGGATTTCGTATTGCTCATTGCAGCGACGTAGAACAAAATTGTTTCGGCAAATGACAAAGTTGACATGCACCAAATATCATGGCTATTGCTTGATCTAGTAAGGTGAGCTTTAAAATTTGCCGCCTACAGAAATTTCTCGATGGAACTTATGCCTCGCTCGATTTCCTCAAGTGGAGGACCGAAGGAGAAGCGGACGTAGTTTTGAAAACGACTTGGCCTTTCTGCTCGCCGCCTGCCGGGGTTGATGTCGAAAAATTCACCGGGTACAACGATGGTTTTTGCATCAAGTGCTCTTTCAAAAAAACTCATGCCGTTTTGAAGGTTCTTCGGCAGGCCACTTAAGTCTCCCCAGCAATAAAATCCTCCAAACGGTGCTGGGTTAACCGATATTCCAAGCCTTAATAAGTTATTAAAAAGGTAATCCCTTTTAGTTGAAAATGTTTCCTTGATAGCACGCGCCTCTTTGTCGGCAACGTCTTGAGATACTAGCCGAAGAGCAACCTTTTGCATGGGTCGGGCACAGCCACCATCCAAAAAACTTCCAGCCGATGATACTCCCTCAATTATTGACTCCGGTCCAACGGTCCAACAGACGCGAAAGCCAGGATAGCGCCAGTTTTTAGTTAAGCCATCGACTATGACTATTGGGTCTCTATTGACATCCTCTACATAAGCCGCCGCTGATACGCTCAGACAATCGCTAGCATATGTATAATGTGAGTAAAAC
This sequence comes from Deltaproteobacteria bacterium, assembly GCA_020845775.1. Classification (NCBI taxonomy): domain Bacteria; kingdom Pseudomonadati; phylum Myxococcota; class Myxococcia; species Deltaproteobacteria bacterium. The sequence continues at coordinate 11,879 of JADLFC010000114.1, read as the reverse complement.
TCATCCAATATAATTGTGCAGCCAATCTCTCGAGCAACAGCTACCCATTGCTCGAGTTCGGAGCCATAAATCATTTTCCCCGTTGGATTACACGGATTTGAAAGGAGGATAGCCGATAAGCCGCGCCCAAGTATTTCCTTTCTCAACTGCTCTGAACTAAAGGAATAGTTTTCACTCGGATCCAAAAGAATTGGGATCGGTGAAAAAGTTCCAAATGCATCTAGTAGTTCCTCATAGGCCGTGTAGTCCGGTAAAAAGTGTCCCACGTTAGTGCGTCCCAATGTCGAAACTAGACGGGTCAGGGCAATCCTACCACCAGCACTAATTGCGACATTCTCCCTGCGATACTTGCTCTTGTGTTTTTGGCGATACCGCTGATTATAAAGATTAGCTACTGCATCTCGCAATTCTGGTAGGCCATCTATGGGTGCATACTCATTATCGCTGTCATCTAACACTATAGATGTGATTCTTTCGGGCGAATTGGGCAAATGACCAGTTTCTGGCGCTCCTTGCCCAAGGTTTGCCCAGTTCGTGTCAGTCCGCTGGTAACCTCGCCTAGAAGCCTCAGTCATCACGTATATCACACCTGTTCTCGGAACAGGTCGAAAACCCTTGGGTGCGTTTGTCGTTAATCTAGCCATAAAAACTAAAATCCTATGATAAGCAGATGATTTTGGAAAGGGGTTAGTCGAAAAGTTGACGTTTCTACCTATAGATCGAACTTCTCAACCATGCATGTCATGCTGAGAGTGTAGTTCTTTTATGTTCTTTGCGATTATTTCTCCGGCCATACGCGAAAGAGCTGAAGCCGATACGTCAGCGTTGTGTAAAATCGGGTCGCCGATTTTAATCGTTATTACAACTCCTCTCGGTATCGGCATGAAATTGTAGAAGGCTAGTTTCCATGAGCCATCAATTGTAACCGGCAGGACTTGGCAATCAGGAGAGGCCTTAATAAGAGCATTTAGTCCCAATGAGCGAAATTTCTTTAATTTGCCATCTCTTGCTCGTGTTCCCTCAGGGAATATCACCATAGAAAATCCACTGCGCTGCATCATAGTGCCAAGTTGCGAAATAGATTGAACCGCGCTACCTGCATCGGAGCGATCGATTAAGGCATGTCTGCCTCGACGCAACACAAAAGATACGCTGGGAATCCACTGACCCAGCTCCTTTTTGGCGATGAATTTCGGGTTGTTTCTCGCCAAGATGCTTGCAATAATAGGGATATCAAAAAGCGATTGGTGATTAGATACTATGATGTATTGCTTGTTTGGATCTATTTTGTCGCTCTTTTCCACTGCAATTCGCGCATTAAGGATCCTTAGTAAGGCTACTAGTCCTTTATTTAATGCTATAAAAAGTGAGTCTTGCACTTTGGCACCAAAAAAATAGCCTACGCGGTGAATTGGATCCATGGCGATTAATAGTAGAATAAAGCAGACAGCAAATGGAAGCGTAGCTATCCAATCCAATACGCGAGTCTTAGGTACATTCTCTACTTCGCTATCGCTCGAGCTCATGTCGGGCTCTTGCAGAGTTACTTTGCGCGGATACAAGTGTTTTTCTCTCGGTATGCTTTAACTGCTTTTTTATGAATCTCTCTTCCCAGGCTTTAAGCATTACTGAAATTTTGGGAGAATAGACTTTAGAAAGTAATATGTAGAGGGCTGTTTGCTGCAAAAACCTCTCTTTGCTGATTTGACACAAGTTCTCGGCAATGTGCACGTGGCGAGCCCTGTCTAGCCACAATGCACATGCAAGGCGGCTAGCTTGCAAGATAGCAAGGGAATTACGTCTGTTAAGCAATGTGTCCGGTGCTTTTCGCGATAGTTCGAGTATGCTAAGGGCGTAATCGCTTATAAAGGACAGCGACGCAAAATCTATTTTCTGCAATTGGTCTTCGTTCGCGCAGGCGAGAAAACCCGCCGCAATAACCTCTGCACATCTAACCGTTGCATCGTTAATAAGTATTATTGCAATTCGTGCGGGCTTGGCATTGCAAGTAGGAAAGTTTCGGCCATGCAGGCCATTTTCCATGCTTCCACAATTTAGTATAGATAACTCATAGACCGATTTTAAAATGTCTATTGAATTGCGGCAAAAGTGTCGCTTAAGAACACTGTCTAGATGCGGTGATTGTGGAAAAGAGTACATCTCGGAATAAAAGACGAATGTTTGCAGTTTTTACAAAAAGTGATATATTTTATCTGAAAATTGCTTTCGCGAGCTACTTGATTGTTAACTTAACAGAGGAATTTATTATTTAATAGTGCATATATTAAGGCGCTTTAAATTTTGCAATATCTTATGAGAATTCTTCATGGCATTTTGATAGTTTGGTGTTTGGTTTTTCCGAGTCGCGTAATTGGAGAATATTTAGATCCCGGGGCTGTGTATGTAAAAACCGATTCGTATGAAAACCATACAAAACTCCAGCTTCCCCTTGGCGCGTACAAATATGACATAGCTTGGCAGGGGATTTCGGTTGCTAGTGGAGATGTCGTTGTTAAGCAGCGTTTAATTGAGGGGCAGAAGTTTTTTAGAGTTGAGGCAAATGCAAAAACCGCAGACGTTATTGATTGGGTTTATAAACTTCGCCACCACTCGGAAAGCTTATTTGAGGCTAACTCATTAAAGCCTCTTAGTTTTACTACCTGGCAAAAAGAAAATTCACATCATAGCATTCGCAAGGTCAGGTTTTTAGATAGTGGTCACATCGAGTCTCGCCGTTGGAAAGATGGGGAAGAGGGAACAAATCAGTTTTTTGCCACGAATAATCTGACTCTCGATCCTTTGTCTGCTGCTTTTTTGGCGCGCTCCTTGCCCATAGAAGTTAGCTCTGTGCACACATTTGATGTTTTTAATGGCAAGAATCGGTTTTTGATATCGTTTAGAGTTGCTGGACTGGAGAGCTTAAGTTTAGGCAATGGCACAACTGTAAGGGCATATAGAATAGTACCAAGCGTCGAAAAGCTTACAGATAGCAGTAAGAGGGAACCAAAGCTAGATTCTGCTTTAATATGGCTATCAGCCGACTCACATAGAGATATTTTAAAGCTTGAGAGTAAAGTTTGGGTAGGCTCTATCATCGCGCAACTAATTGATTTTACTCCGCAAAGCGAGAGTAGAACTCATGAAGCGAGAATGTAAAAATTTATTTCTCTATTATTTTAGCAACCTATTCCCCTTGTCGATAATCCAATATGTAGGGAAAACTGCGGCTCAAATGGCCGTTACTTTCAATCAACTAAAAAGGGAAGTCCATTCGTGGAAAACGATATCATGCCTACTCAAATTCCATCCCATGTAGAAAGCAACCTGGAGGACTTGGCGGCTGACGTGCGGATTTTAGTGGAGCTAGTAAACTATATTGGACTATGTGCAAACGAATCTTTTAGCTTCGCTAGCGGCTGCGACTCGAGTGGCATTTGTTCGCCCGAACAGTGCCATTAATGGCCTAAGAAGTTTTTGGGCTCATTTCCATGAGCACCAAACTGTCTTCTCGTGGATCGATGTGCTGAATCTTTAATCTAACTAATTCGCCTAAACATTTCGGCGCGCCAGACCTAGAACTTCTATTGCTTCCTACTGGGGTAAACGGCTGAAGCGAATGCAGTATATCTAGTTCTGCCAGAGGGCGCTTCCCGCTAATCTTGACGACAGTCCCGCAAATTTCTGAAATTCGCTCTTGTTGAAGGTATTTTAGTAGCCAGTAACGGTTAGCTTCGCGTTGAATCGTAAATACCTCGGCCAAATGCGTTTCCAGTGAACTTAACAACTCATCGAGCCTCTGGGGCTCAAAGGCTAGGCTGTTAGTTAGCAAAAATCTGACTAGCTGATATTGATTGAGCAGATCGATAGCGCGGCGAATCGGAGAGGTGACTTGAGTGTAGACACTTAAACCCAAACCAAAATGTGCAGATGGCTTTGTCATGTAGAGGGAGCGCTTAAATTGGCTGCGTTGTGCGTACTCGCGAGCGAGGCCCTCAGGTATATCCAAACCTACGGTGTCGATTTCGATATCCGGCTTTTCTTGGCAACGAAAAATAATTGGTATGCAATTGTCTGCGGCAAATTGCGCTGCCGTTTCGTTAGCAAGAATCATCATCTCTTCTACGAGCTTTCTACTGGGACTGTCTTCTGACGAGTGCTCGAGGATGATTTTGCCATCATCCAACACCACTGGCGTTTTTTCGCGTCTAAAGAAGGAAACAGCTCCCTTGCTAATCCGTCTATTTTCGAGACAGGAGGCTATCTCCCAAAATTTTAACAACATTTGCGATTTTTCGTGCTCTAGCGTGGAACCTGTGCCTTTGTCCCCATATAGTAACTCATCCACTTCATCATAAGATATGGACTCCCGAACGCAAATTATAGTTCTCTTAATAAGCCGTGCTTTAATAGCATATTGGCTGTCAAGTTCTACAAAAAAACTCAAAGCAAATCTGTTTGCTCCGCTAATTAAACTAGCGGCATTTTGGGATATGGCTGGGGGAAACATCGGGATCTGAAAATTTGGGCAGTAAATTGAGCTACCCCTTTGTAAAGCCTCCTCTGCCAAAGGGGAACTCTCATCAACTAACGCAGTTACATCGCTGATGTGAATGCCTAAGCGATAGCCACTTTGAGTCGTTTCAATTGTTAGGGCATCATCGATATCGCGCGTAGCTTCGTCGTCTATGGTAATTGCATGGAGATGAGTGAAATCTTCTCGATCTTCAAATTGCAAGGAAGTCGTAGCGGCAGCAATGTCTCTAGCCATTTCGCAAAGGTTAGCCTCAAACTCAGCCGATCTACCAAAGCGGTGTATGCTGAGATTTTCATCTGGACTAAAACGACCAACGGCTACTAGTAGTTCAAACGCCTTGCGCTCTGCCGTTCCCTGTAATGTGAGACCACTAGTTTTAACGACGTGCTCTAAAAGAGATATGGCGTTCTTAGCGTCCGGAGCCTGTGTGCCAAAAACGGCGAGTTGCTCTATCTCCCGAATATTTGGCGGAAGCTGGCGCTTTTCTCCTTTGAGGATCGACAGAATAGAATCTAAAAGCTGCTCTCTCTTAGCCTCCTTCTTTGCCTCTGTATCGGCACGAAGTTTGAGTTCATCTACTAATTCTGGCGCGCGAGGTTCAAAGTGCGTTTTGTGTCGCTTAAAAAAAATCTTATCCTCCAGTAGCGCTCTATGAGCCGCAAGCCGCTCCCTGGCACCGTTCTCCCCGTAAACGAGATCGCAAACATCGCTAACTGTAATTTTTTTTGAAGTATCTCTTACTACGTCCCAAACTTCTTCGAGATTAAGTGAATTCTCGAGACTTTGGGCTTCCTGACTTAAGGCACTTAAAAACGAAATGCGTTCTGAATTAGAAGCGTTCGCTAAATCCGACCGAGCTGAGAGTAGAAACAATCTATCGGAAGACAACTGAGACTCTCGCCCACGCTCGTCCAGGACGCTCCACTTGCCCTTTTTCTCAGACAGCACGAGTGCTGCAAGGCATCTGCCAGAGTTCTCAAAATCTACAATGGAGCTTTCCCTTATCGATTCCGATGAAGTGACGGCGTTTAATTTATTTAACAAACTAGGCATAATTCCAAGACTACTACATTACTGCCGCTTAATCGGCATCGCTATTGGTGAATTATAAAGCTTACTCTTATGGCATGAAGCAGGAGAAAATAAAAATGTGTGCATTGGGCAATTGCTGCTTCTCAAAAGACGCTAATTGTTTACTTATTAGCAGAGTTATATAGTATTGGCATTATTTGCGAGAGTTTCAGGCATGAAAATAGTCTTAGTATATTCAGGCGGCTTAGATTCCACCACTTTGCTTTTTTATTTGCGCCGCCAAGGCCATGAGGTGCGTTGTCTCAGCATTGACTATGGTCAGCGTCATTGCAGGGAAATAGAATCGGCTAGGTCAATTTGCTGTTTAATTGGACAGGAGCTTAGGGTACTAGATATTTCTCAAGTCGGAGGTCTGTTTGGGGAGAGTGCCCTAGTGGATCGGAATGTGCCTTTGCCTCAAGGGAAATATCAGTTAGAAAATATGAAGGTTACAATTGTTCCCAATCGCAACATGGTATTTTTATCGCTTGCTATCGCATGGGCAATTTCTACACGGAGCGAGGCGGTAGCATATGCAGCGCATGCGGGAGATAGAGCGGTTTATCCAGATTGTAGGCCTGAATTCGTTGCGGACATGGATAGCGTAGCAAAGCAGTGTGATTGGAGTTCTATCGATGTCATTGCCCCATTTATAGATAAGAGCAAGGTCGACATAGTCTTATTGGCGGCATCGCTTGGGGTGCCATTTGAGAAAACATGGTCTTGTTACGCTGGAGGGGAAGTGCATTGTGGTCTATGTGCTACGTGCTTAGAAAGAAAGGAGGCTTTCATCGGCACGGGCCTTGTGGATGGAGTGCAATATGCTAATTGAGAGGCAGGCAACTTTTAGGTAGAGGAGTTTTTTTATAAATGTTTACCGCGGTTCAGCGAATCGATTTTGTCGCAGGCCATAGGCTAATGAATCATCAGGGTGGATGCGCCTCAGTTCATGGCCACAATTATACTGCCTATCTGCATATCGCAGCCCCGGAGCTAGACGATCAAGATATGGTAGTGGATTTCTACGACATTAAAAAGGATTTTCTTGAGTGGATAGAGCGAAACTGGGATCACGCATTTATTTGCAACGCAGAAGATAAGACGGTTTTAGAATTGTTATCGGCGTTGCCCAAACAGAAAATATTTACACTTGTTGGCAATCCCACCGCAGAAAATCTGGCCAACTTCCTGTTGCGAGAAGTGGGACCTACGGTTATGAGGAATCAAAAGGCCAAACTCAACAAGGTAGTTTTGTATGAGACATTTGACAGCTATGTTGAGGTGTCCTGAACAAAACGCTATACCGTTTCCAAAAAGTAAGTTATACTGTTTCTAAAAAGAATTTTTAGAAACAGTATAACCTGCAAGTGCATAAGCACTTGCCAACAAACAAGAAATACCGTTTGCGGAAAGTAAAATATTTAACTTACTTTCTGTAAACGGTATAAATATTTTACTTTTTGTAAATGGTATAAACGCTAGCGTTTAGCGTTTGCTTACTGCTTATCCGCTTTGTTCTTACACTCTCCTTCCTTAGCAACTGACACGCCACGTGCATTTGCGTAACAAGCGCTGGCATATGTATTATGATCGCAACCGCAAACTTTCTGGGTAACATTTGGACAAGTGATTGGTCTGATTTGGCAAAAGCCCGCCGCATCAAATCCACCACAATCTTTTCCTAGTTCACAATACATATGGTTTGGACAGAGGTAATCTGCTAGTCCGCCACAAGGGACTTTATGTTCACGTTCTTTTGTTTGCGGTTTGCAGGCCGCTAGGTTCGTAAGGGTAAACATCAAAACTGCTAACAACGCATGTCCTAGAACCAGTCGATATTGTCGCTGCATATCTGTTTTTACCCTTCCCCCTTTAGCTGTTCTTGCATAACTAGATATGAATCTCGGCGTTCTTGTCGGCTAATTTCTTGTATGAGTTTAATCTCCTTAAGAAACTTCGGAACACTATAGTTAGTTGCGCGGTATAAGTCGGCAAATAGGTTAATGTCCTTCAAATATATCCAGTAAGCTATAATTGCTGCATTGTTTTCTGGTAGTGGCAGGTTCTTATAGTTGGGGCCTTTAAAACGTGCCTTAAGCGATTCCCATGTTGGCCGAGCCTTCTTGAATATTAGCTCGCGTTCGCTGAGGATATCAGAAGTTGATAGCACCTTCGGATCCGCTATCTCATCACCCACAGGTAAGTTTTTTGCGTAAAGTGCTTCTAGCTCTAGGCGCAGTGCTGACAAATAACTAGCAAAAAGAAGGTCATCATGAGATTGATTTTCAGCAGCGGATTGAAAAGCCCGATATTTGTCGTCTCTCGTTCCAAAGAATTGCTCAGTTGAAACATTGGCGAGGAAATTAGCCAAAGTTTCATTGAAATGCACATTGTCTTTCACCCATACGGTATTGTGCACTATCTCGTGGATGACGGTATTTACTAGAGATACTTCGTCGAACTTTAGAACAGTGGATAACAATGGGTCGTCAAACCACCCCAGTGTGCTAAACGCGGCGCTTGGCCGAAGATAAACGTCGTATCCTTTGCTGTGCAGCTTCTTTACTTCGGCAATTGCATCCTCTTTTTCGAAGAACCCCTTATAAGGCACTCGTCCAACAATTGGGAACCACCATGTAACTGGTTCGAAGGTCGTCTTAGGAGATGCGCTAACAACCCAAACTAAGACATCTCGATCTATATGCGAATACTGGGTAAAGCTATTGTTAGGTTTCAATCCGAGAGTCTCTGAAAATTTGCGCGCATCATTTACTAGGCGAAATTTTTCTTTATGGTTTGCCGCCGTATCGCTCGAGTCTATCAACTCGTCAAGTGGCTTGCGCCCAAGTAGGATCTTTGCCTCTTCCCATCCCGCACGAAAAACGTAAGCTGGCGAGCAGGAAGTGAAAACAAATAAGGATAAGGCGAATAAATAATTCTTAACGGCCGCAAAACGGGCTGCGGTACTGCAATGGCGTATAGCGGTAGAATCTTGTCTCATTGCCCCTTAGTCAATCGCGCGCCGTCGAGTCAATCGCTTTGTTGCGAAATCCCTGCGTTATTACTGCTGAGAACGGCATCCGGAACAGTTTTTACAGATCCAGGCGGTAGGTTTAATGCTAATTCGAGAGATTGAGGGCCATTAGGAGCAAACAAGTCGATGTTTAATAAACTCGCCATCACTACTTCTCCCATAACGTCATATCCTTCAATGTTTGGATGTAAACCTTCCGGAAGATTTAGTAAATAACATTTTGAGGACTTGCATGTGTTAGTAAACCCCTTATTTACGTTGCTAAAAGGCAGGTCGTTAACTGCCGCCAGGGTTTCGAGTTGGCGATTGTAGCCCTCGGTAAATGTGGCGATTCCAGAATGCTCGCAGCAGGATGGTGGAGTACTATGTAGAATGGGAAATGAACCACTTGCGCGTGCAATGTTAATCATCGTTTGAGCAGAGCGAAAAAAATCGCTTTCGCTAATCCAAGAAAAAGCATCATTTGAGCCACCACCGATAAAAACTATATCCGGTCGAAGGTTTGGAATTTTTTCAGCAAAACGAACCAATCCTTCCTCTGAAAGTGTCTCGCCCGGATCTCCGAGATTAAATACGTTAATTCCCATTACTGTCTCCACTCGCAATGGATAGCCAGCTTCGCCAACGTCTATCGGGTCAGTTTTATGCACAGTGTCGCCCACAGCGTACGTGTCGCCAACTCCACGAGTGATGCTATCGCCAAAGGCCGCAAAAGTAAGTGCTCCATCGCTGTTATAATCTGCAATGTTTGAATTCAGCAGATAGTCGCGATTTACTCCGGGAATTGAGTTGAGTAGCAAGTCAATGTTCGTTAGGGCGGTTGCGGAATTCTCCGACGAGCTATAGTTAGCGATTTGTGCTCTAGCCAATGCAGCAGGCATAATCGCGAACATAACAACCGACATTTGAATTATCTTAAGCAGACTGCGTGCTGCGAGCGAAGAGAATAGTGTTCTAGGCATGTTAGTCGTTTCTTTTTAATAGCACCTAATTAGCTTCCTTATTTTTTGCGTCGTCGGTAGATATATCTGGCGAAGGTGCGGTTGACTTCGCATTAGATTCCGCGAAATTTACTTCTGGATAGGGGGTCCAGCTTGGATAGCGAATTGCCATAGTTCCAGAAGTAATTTGGCTAACTAGTTTCGTTTCCACATCGATTAAAAATAGATGATAGTCGCTAGCACCGGGTTTGGATTCACTTACAAAAAATATCCTTTTCCCATCGTTATCCCAAACTGCATCGTATTCTCTACCCGCAAGACTTGTAAGTTGCTCAGGAGCGCCGCCCTTAGTCTGAATCCAGAGGTCTATGTCTTTCCCGGATCCGTAAGAGAATACAAACTTGCCGCCATTCGGATGCCAATCTGCTCTGCAAAAAGAATTATACCCGTTTGTCATGCGCATGCTACGTTTGCCCTCGATTTCGTAAAGCACTATGTCCCATCCCGGCCAATACGAGTCCGTTGAATATATGACTTCATTGCCTCTTGGGGACCATTTCGGAACTGAATTTCGGTTGGAATTGTTGGTTATGGCCAGTGGCTGTGTGCCATCTGTATTCATGATGAACAAATTCTCCCCTTTGCCCAGACGACTACTCGTAAAAACTATCCTTTTTCCATCTGGTGACCAGTGTGGATTCTTATCAGTGGCCGGATTTCGCGTAAGATTGCGCACATTCGATCCATCAGAGCGCGCTATGTATATTTCTAAATTGCCAGACTCATCCGACTCATAGAGGATTTCAGTTCCATCGGGTGACCAAGATGGGTAAGTATCGTTCCCACTTGTTTCTATTACTGGAGATGCTGCTAGTTTTTGAAAATCCAGCACATATATGTCGCTCTTGCCAACTCCTTTAGTAGCTGCAAAGACTAAACGGCCCGAAACAATATTAAAATACTCAATTTTTATGTCTGCCTTGGCTCTCAATGGTAAAAAAACCGCGCTTGCTAACAATGAACACAGAAAAAACTTCACAACTGGAAATGGTTTCATCAAGAGGTCACCTCAATTCCGTTCCTAGAAAACATTCAACTACATATTATTCTGTTGATATTCATGAGTGCGCCGAAAAACAAGCGCAGAATATCATTAAAGAACTTATCGGGAAACAGATCCAACAAATCTCGTTTGAGTTTATCGACTGATGTGTCGTTTATACCATTTACGAAAATGATTTTTGTAAATGGTATAAACAGCAAGTGCGTAAGCACTTGCCAATAAACAAAAAATACCGTTTCCAAAAAGTAAGTTAAATATTTTACTTTTTGTAAACGGTATATACCATTTACGAAAAAGATTTTTATAGATGCTATAAATCGCACCACAATGAGCTAGAGGATGACTAAAACGGTTTTGCAGTCCAACAGCAGTCAAATGCTATTAAATATATTGTTAGTGGATGACAGTGAGGACGATGTCATAATTGCTAAACGCGCTTTTCATGAGGCTCTTCTTCCGAGCAATATGCTTATCGCTAGCGATGGCGCTGAGGCTCTTGATTATTTAAACCGCTCTGAGCAAACTTCTTCTAACGCCGAATTCCCACGGCCAGACCTCATTTTACTGGATATTAACATGCCAAAACTCAATGGGTTTGAATTCCTGCTGAAGGTTAAAGCTAATAATTCCTATAACAACATACCAGTGATCATGCTTAGCTCCTCTATGAATGCCGGCGATATAGACAGAAGTTATCGGCTTGGAGCCGCCGGTTTTATTAGAAAACCCATAAATTATGATGAGTTTGTTTACATAGTTGAAGTATTTAATGACTATTGGCGCACTGTTTGCTTGCTTCCTCGCACCAAGTCTCAGTAATAAAGTTAGAAGCCCTGCGTCGCAATGAGATTGCAGTATAGTCTGTCCGGAAACGCTACTCGCCCAATAAGTGCAGTTTCCTACGGTTTTGCTAATTTTTAAGAATAGCTTAGGAAGTTGTCAAATGCCTATTAGATTGAAGCTAAACTTTCTTCTAACTTTTGTTGCCTTGGTATCAACTTTAATAGTGGGATTACTGGGGTATGCCAATTTCGAGAAGGCTTTTCGTAGTTCGGTTGAGGAAAGTTTGGACGATTTGCTTCGACTAAAACAGCAGCAAGTTGTTTTGTATCTGGAGAAGCTAAAGTTTCAGACCCGTTTTGTCGCAGCGGACAGATTTATTCGCGAAACGCTTGACCATCTAGGCAGTACGGATTCGCCAACCTCAGAAGGAGCCGACTTAGATGCGTACCTGCA
>JADLFC010000113.1 GCA_020845775.1 Deltaproteobacteria bacterium | reverse complement strand
GCGGAGTAACGGTTAGAACTTTGACGAATTCACCGAAGCGTAAAAATCCTTTTGGTGAAAAAATTGAGGCGTTTCCTTATAACTTCGATAAGCCCGATGCACTGGCTCGGTCGCTAGAAGGCACTGAGGTTTTATGCAATACTTACTGGGTGCGATTTAACCATAAATCATTTACTCACGTAGATGCCGTAGCAAATACTTTAAAACTATTTAATGCGGCAAAGCAGGCTGGTGTTAAGCGCGTTGTGCATATTAGCATCACTAATCCTTCGCTAGATTCCAAATTGGAATATTTTAGGGGAAAGGCCAAGCTCGAAGATGCCCTAAAGGCTACGGGCATTTCCTATGCCATTTTGCGACCGGCTGTCCTTTTTGGGCACGAAGATATTCTCATAAACAACATTGCCTGGGCGCTTAGACGCCTTCCCGTTTTTGGCATCTTTGGCGATGGCCAATACCGCCTGCAGCCCATTTATGTTGAAGATTTGGCAGAGCTTGCCGTTAAACAGGGTGATACAAAGGAAAACGTAATAATCGATGCAATTGGCCCAGAGACATTTACTTATCGCGAACTCGTAAGCCTTATTGCTAGTGCAATAGGGAAGCGACGACTGGTTATTTCGGTTCCACCCGCTCTGGGATATGTTGCCAGTAAGGTTATCGGAAGCTTGGTGGGCGATGTGTTTGTTACCCGAGACGAAATTTCGGGGCTTATGGAAAATATGCTCTGTGTTTCCTCAAAGCCAGCTGGTAAAACTAAATTGAGCGAGTGGATAAAGAGCAATGCAGCAGTGCTCGGACAAAAATATGCAAGCGAGCTCGCTCGGCGAAAAGATCGCACCACTGCATATTCTGAGACTTAAACTAGTTAGTAAATTTTAGGGCCATGACTACCGTATTTCTTCTGGTTTTTTCTAACGTGTTTATGACATTTGCCTGGTATGGGCACTTAAAGTACGGAGAAAAGTGGCCACTTTGGCAGGCAATTTTGCTTTCCTGGCTAATCGCTTTAATCGAATACTGTTTGGCCGTCCCCGCAAATCGCCTCGGTTATGGGCAGTTTTCCGGTTTCCAGCTTAAGATAATTCAAGAGATCGTTACCTTGTTAGTTTTTTTAGGTTTTGCCATAACCTTTCTAAGAGAAAAATTTGCTTGGAACTACGCCCTGGCATTTGTCTTTCTTGCCATCGCCGCTTTTTTTGCCTTCGCCTTTAATTCTTCCCCGGTTATTGCACCAGAACGCCTTTCAGCGGAAAGCGAAGAACGGTAAAAGTCGATTATCTCGTTTATTTCCCGTAGGACATGCTTCGGAAAATTGACAAAAAAGTCCATAAAGTAATATAAGTTTTAAATATGAATACGATTAGGAGGAGGTCGTTCAGTTTATTTTGTTGCCTGTTTTATTTGGCAATTTCCCTGATTGTTGTTCTCCACTCCCATAGCCACAAACACGACTTTACTTCTTCGCATGAAGAAAGTTGCGTTGTGTGTAGTCACAACAAGCACTTTTCTAGTAGCTTAGTTTCTAGTGCTTGCTTAGTAGCAACGCTTTTGGTTATTTACTTTGCTATCGTTTCATTTAATCAAGCTATAGCTACATCTGAAAATCATCTAAATTATTTAGTTCGCGCTCCCCCAATTGCACAATAGTAACGCTATCTCAACTTCAGGAGTAACGCGCTGGCGTAGATGTTATTGCGTTTTTTCCTGTGCGCAACAAAGCTTTGCTCGTTAGTTACCCATAATTATTTCAGGAAAGCACGATGATGAATGTCCTATTCAAGCCATTTTTGGGGACGCTGTTTCTCTATGCTTGCTTAGCTAGCAGCTTTTTTAGTTTTTGTCTCCCTCAAGCATTCGCCGAAATGCCTAAAGAACGAGAAGTATCCTTAAAGCACTTAGCAGACCAGGTAGATAACATGTCGAAAACTATCGCGGAACAACAGAAACGAATAGAGAAACTCGAGGCGGAAAATGCCGAGCTTGAGCGCAAGGTAAATGGGAAAGAAACTGAGATCCTTGAACCCTCCAAGGTCGTAAGCTCAAAGGCCTCGCCAACTTCTCTCAATAAATCTGCATTTAATCCCGAAATTGGCGTCGTAGCTGATGTTACGGCGGTATTTACGGAAAGTGGAGATGACCTTGAGGGCAACGATAAGCTAAGCGTACGCGAGCTTGAAATCATTTTTGGCCATGACATCGACCCATTTGCACGTTTTGACTCTACGCTGACCTTTTCTGACTTTGAGGACCCTACCATAGAGGAAGCCTATTTTTCCCTTTTTAATTTACCCCTTGAGCTTAAGGGAAAACTTGGGCGCATTCGCCCCAAAATTGGCAAAGCTAATGCCATACATCGCGACCAATTAGAGACCGTCGATGAGCCCTTTGTAGTGCAAGAATATCTGGGCATTGAGGGGCTCTATCGAACCGGCGCTGAAATATCTTACTTTACTCCACTTCCGTTTGATGCTTTCGTACAAGAGATTACCTTGGGAGTGATGGAAGGGGGGATTGGCGAGGAGGGCACACTCTTGGGAGAAACGCGACGACATCCCACTTTTCATTCTCACTTGAAGAACTTTTGGGAGTTCTCAGATACCGACAGTGTGGAGCTTGGCTTTTCCTTGTTGCGCGGCTCTTCCGATGATGATTCGCGCTATGAGGTTAGTGCCTT
>JADLFC010000112.1 GCA_020845775.1 Deltaproteobacteria bacterium | reverse complement strand
TTTATACCATTTACAAAAAGGATTTTTGTAAATGGTATAAACAGCAAGTGCGTAAGCACTTGCCAATAAACAACAAATACCGTTTCCAAAAAGTAAAATATTTAACTTACTTTTTGGAAACGGTTTAGCTCGGCACCTACTACCTAATTCCATAGTGCAACAGAGCTCAAAGGCCGCTAAACAGGTAACGCTCGCAGTTAAGGCGGCAAATAGCGCAGAAAAAAAGTTTACGCGTTCTGCGATGTTTCCTAGCGGCACAAGTGTGGCAATGTGCGCGAGCAGAACGTAAAGCGGAAACCCCGGCGGGTGGGCTACTCCTAAGCTGTGGGCGGCTAAAATTAGCTCGCCACTGTCAACTAGAGTAGCTGTAGGAGCAAGCGTGAAATAATAAAGTGCTAACGATAACCCAAAGACCAAAAAGCTGCATGTGGTAGTCATACCGAAAAAAATAAAACACCTGTTTTCTATACCGTTTCCAAAAAGTAAAATATTTAACTTACTTTTTGAAAACGGTATAGCAAAAGTGATTTAAATACCTTTCTTTTTTGAAAACGGCATTTCTTGTTTGTTCGTGAATCTAGCGAATGCTGAGACATTATTGACACAGTTAAGAAAGAGCGCCGATCACGCCTGCTCACTCACAGCCCAATTCTGTCGAAGATTTTAGACCAGTGCAGTGAAATGACTTTTCCAAACGACTGCTCGGTTTCATCTCTGGATATACAAAAAGCCTCACATTCAGGATAGTCGGTTAGAAAAGTGTGAAGTTGTTTGATGTGCTCGGCTCTTACAGTATCCGTGGATTTAATTTCTACCAGAGCCGTTTTTTCACCAGGGCGTTCGATTACTAGGTCAACCTCTCTATTCTTAGTGTCACGAATAAACGAGAACTGATAGTTTTTCCGCAGATAACTATTTCTTTTAAGAAACTCTAAAATTACAAAATGCTCGAAAACATATCCAAATCCGAGTGTCGCAGGTGATATATCCATGGCAAAGCTATTCGTAAGAGCTCTAACAATTCCTGGATCGATAAAGTAAAACTTCGGATTTGTTCGTTGCCGCTTGCGCAATGAAGGACTGTAAGGTTCGATCATGCAGCCTACAAGTGTGTCCTCTAATATCTGAAAATAGCGCTGAACAGTTTTCGTATCGACGCGAACATCGAGGGCGATTTTTGAATAGTTGATGACAGTGCCGTTACATTGCGCAGCAACCTGTAAAAATTTTCTAAAAGGTTCGAGGTCTTTTACCAAATGTTCGTCCCATACTTCTTCTTTCAAATATGTGTTTGCATAGGCCTCTAAAAATAGTTTTTTGTCAGAGTTTGTGTCATAAGCAAACACGCCCGGCAGCAAGCCCCATTGAATGGCTTGCATTAGATCGAAGTCATCACCTAGTTCGCTCGAGGTAAGCGGGTATAGTTCATATACGAATGCCCTTCCGGCCAAAAGGTTAGCCCCGCCCAACTTTAGCTTTCTAGCTCTTGAACCCGTAAGGGCAAATTTAGCAGTAAGATTTCTAGCTTCGATAAAATAGTGGATAGTATCGAGTAAGGCGGGAACCTTTTGTATCTCATCAATCACCACCCAGTCCGTAGATGGAGCGATCCTGCGGAGCAATTCCTCCGGATCTGCTTGTAGGCGAGTCATTTCGCTAAATTTTAGCAAATCGATGTAAATCGTATTTCCAGAAACAAAACGCTCTTTTATCAAGGTAGACTTGCCGGTGCCTCTAGCGCCGAACAGAAAAAAACTATTTGATTTCGATATGTTAATTGCTCTATGGAACATGCTCCATAAAATATACTGTTTTTGCGGAGCGGTGTCGAGCCGCTATATGTGCGAGCTAGGGGGTAACTTGCGGCGGCGCGGCAAAATACGAACCAGAACTCATGGAATGAGGTGCGAACAAATATTGAGCGTCCTCAACCCCAACTCTATACCGTTTCCAAAAAGTAAGTAAAATATTTTACTTTTTGGAAACGGTATACCACAGTTCGAGAAGATGGCCGTTAGAATTTGAGTAAAAGGGGCTTCAGACAATTTAGTGGGTAGAGGCTGAAAAATGGCTATAGAACATCATGGAAGATCTAAGAGTTCCTTAATTCCTTCATTCCAAGGCATTATTGTAATATCTTGCTTCCTGCGCGAAGTTGACTCTAAAGAGAAAATTCTCTTTTCCGCTTCTCTGAAAGCCTTACTGATTTGAGATAGCTTTGCAACTTCGGCTTCATCGACGTGCCGGGAGGATTTTATCTCTATTAGAACTAGTGGACGCCCAGGCCGCTCCACAACCAAATCTATTTCATTTCCATCGACGTGATAGTAATAAAACCTAAAATCTCTTTTAAAATAATCGTTTAATCTTTTTGCCTCCAAGATTACAAAGTGCTCAAAAGCCTTACCAAAAGAGTAGCTAGATGGGAGCAGTGGAATAGACAAGCTGTTAGACATAGCTCTGGCTACTCCGGTGTCAAATAAATAGAATTTGGGCGTTTTAGCCTGCCTTTTTCTAACTGACGGGTGATATGCTTCTAGGAAGAAGCCCAGAAGAGTGTCCTCTAGGATCTGAAAATATCGTTGAACGGTATTGGTGTTAGAATAGATTTGCCTGGCAATTTTTGAAAAATTTACCATTTCCGAATTGGCACTGGCGGCAATCTCAAGAAAGCGCACAAAAGGATCTATTTTTCGCACTACCTGCTCTTCCCGTATTTCTTCGCGAATGTAAGTGTGTACATAGGATTTTAAAACATCGCTCTTCTCTTCCTGGTTCTTGATGTTAGCGACGCGGGGAAGAGAGCCCCAACTCAAGGTGTCCTCTAAGGAAAAGTCAGTTCCCAGTTCAATAAAGGTAAGAGGATGGAGGTAGTTTACAACAGCTCGGCCTGCTAAGAGATTGGCACCGCCACGCTTTAATTTTCGTGCACTTGAGCCACTTAAGGCAAATTTGATTTTTTGGTGATATAGCTCGTCTTCCAATAGGCGATGTACCTCATTTAGGAGACTAGGAATCCTCTGAACCTCGTCAATTACTATCCAATCGGGATAACTGTCATTTGCCGCTATCTTTTCCTCCAGTTCTGAAGGTTCTCTAGTATAGCGCAGGAATTCCTCTTGCTTTAAGAGGTCAATCCAAAGAACGCGGGAATGTTTCTTTAGATTTTCGCGAAGGAGCCAGGTCTTTCCGCTGCCGCGAGGCCCAAAAAGAAAAAAACTCTGGAATTCTGGTAGGTTAGATATTCTATGATACATATGTAATATTTTGAGGCAATATTTTACATATGTATCATGAGTTGTCGGTTAACGTCTACATTATCTATCCGTCACAGCATTTACGATGCTATGTATTACAGATGAAGAATACAGCTAACCTCTTGGCCAGCGAATCAGCAAATGTCTGGTTCCAGGTAGAAAAGAGCGAAAATTTTGTAAAGTTTTCGCTACTAGGGTTTTGGGAGCTCGACAATGTCGAGGCCATCTATCGCAGCTTGTCGAAAGCGCAACTCCAGGATGTTCGAGTTGTCGTTGATGGCAGGGGGTTACGCCATTTGGACACGGCTGGCGCTATGCTGCTTTATCACTTTTTAGAAAGCTCTGGCGTCGATGTTAGGGAGGCGGAGTTTAGGAACTTCGATAAGCGACACCTGGATATTGCCAGGCTAGTGGCAAGTCGCTTGGAGCAGCCGGAGGAATTTCATAGCCCCATTTGTCTATCGCTTTTAGAGCGGCTTGGCCAGAATGCTTTGCGCATTTTTAGCGATACTGCGAATTTAACTAGGTTTATCGGCGAAAGCAGCTATGAGCTAGCGCGTACAGCAAAGAGGCCAAAATTTCTTCGCCTTAAAGAATTATTTGTTCAGCTGGAGCTTGGGTTCGTAAATGCTATCCCCGTAGTGTCGCTCGTTACATTTTTGGTGGGCGTCGTCATCGCTTATCTATTTGCTATTCAGATTGAAAAATATGGAGCGAACATATTTATCGTAGATGCGGTAGCACTTGCTATGTGCAGAGAGCTTTCGCCAATGATAGTAGCCATCATTATGGCGGGTCGTTCGGGTTCGGCCTTTACCGCGCATTTGGGCGCAATGAAGCTAAACGAAGAAATAGACGCAATGATAACCATAGGCTTATCGCCGATGCGCGTTTTAGTCGTACCAAGGTTTCTTGCTCTAGTAATTGCCATGCCGCTTCTCGTTTTTGTGGGAGACGCGATTGGAATAATAGGCGGCATGCTAATTGCCGATTTGCGCTTAGGTATCACGGGAGTAACCTACCTTGAGCGTTTGCAGGTAGTGCTACCAGTTAAATCCCTCGTCGTTGGTCTAGTTAAGGCTCCTGTATTTGCCGCATTTATTGCTGTAATTGGCTGTCGAATGGGATTCTCCGTTGAGAATAACGCGAGAAGCGTTGGATTGAGCACTACTTCAACGGTAGTGCAAAGCATAGTGTCGGTGATAATAATTAATGCTGTGTTTGCTGTGATTTTTGTCGAACTGGGCATATAGATGGAACTGCAAGATAACAACCAGCAAACGGTAATTAGAGTAGAAGACATTCATACTAGTTTCGGCGAAGTAGAAATTCACAGTGGTATTTCATTTTCGGTGTTAAGAGGAAGCATCGTAGCCATAATAGGAGGCAGTGGAAGTGGTAAATCTACGTTGCTTAGAGAAATAATAGGCTTACTTAGGCCATCGTCGGGACGAGTTTTGGTTTTTGGAACGGATGTATGGAATTGCTCGGAAATGGAGCTGGTCGAAATGCGACGGCGCTACGGAGTGCTCTTTCAATACAGTGCGCTTTTCTCGGGACTGACGGTGGGCGAAAATATAGCCGTGCCGCTAAAGGAACAATATAGTCTTCCGGACGAGCTTCTTAAGTGCATCATTCAGCTAAAGCTTGCACTTACCGGCCTCGATAAATCGACGGCGCGAAAGATGCCTAGTGATTTGTCAGGCGGCATGAAGAAACGCGTCGCACTTGCGCGCGCACTAGTTTTGGAGCCGGAGCTGCTGTTCTTGGATGAGCCTACCTCTGGTCTTGACCCCGTAAATGCCAGAGCTTTTGACGAGTTAATAAGAACTCTTAGCAATAGTTTGGGACTGACCATTTTTATGGTAACACATGATTTGGACTCGATTACTACTATTGCCGATCGAATAATAGTTTTAGGATCGGGGAATGTTATTGCAGATGGAAATTTGGAGGAAGTCATGCAAGTGCGGGATCCTTGGGTTAGCAATTATTTTTCGTCTGCGAAGGCAAAGAGATACTGATATTTTATTATGGATTCTCAAGCTAAATATGGTTTAGTCGGAGCGGCGGTTGTCTTATCTACCTTGATGATCATCGCGTTTGTGCTTTGGCTTTCGGAAGTTGGCGCTAATAACCAGGTTAAGTATTTTAATGTTTATTTTAAGGAGCATTCCCTAAATGGTTTGCAGACGGATAGCGATGTTACTATGAAGGGGATAAAAATTGGCTCAGTCGTCGATTACCAAATTTCTGAGCGCGACATAGAGCAAGTAAAGGTTCTTCTTAAACTTCAAGAAAGTGTGCCGATAAAAACTGACACGCGAGCGGTGGTTAAGAGAAATTTACTAACGGGATTAGCCACTGTTGAGTTAATTGGCAGTAGTCAGGGCAGTATTGCTTTGGAAAGCGTCTTAGCCGGTGAGGATTATCCAATTATTCCCGAGGGTCGAACTGATCTGGATGTGCTGGCCGATTCACTTCCAGATTTAATGTCGGACGTTTCAAGTATGGTGCAGGAGGCAAGTCTTGCCTTTAGTGAGGAAAATAGGGAGAGCCTCGCTTCTATTTTAGCTAACTTAAAAAAATTTTCAGATGTTTTGGCCACCAAAGATGAAGCTATCGGGGGAATGATAGAGGAGGTTACAAAGTTGGTTAGGGAGCTTCAGTCCATTAGTAAGTCGCTAAATGGCGTTGCTGGCAACATAGATGAGCAACTAAATAAAATAGGCGATGAACTCAATAATGCTCTTATGCAGGTTAGTCAAACTACGGAAACAGTTGGAAAGAAGACAGAGGAAGTCGCTAAGTCCGTTACGAACGCCGTAGACGTAATTACACTTAGGACGGAAGTTTTATCCCAAGATGTAAGTCGGGCTGCTAACAGAATAACTGCCGCTTCTGAGAAGTTTGAGGATCCGAGAGCCCTTATTGCAAAGCCTGGTGTCGATGAATTAGGCCCAGGAGAAGAATTGTTGCTATCTGAAGGTGGGGCGCGATGAAAGTTTATAGGGTGATAATTTGTAGTTTTGTTTACTGTGCGATCGTTAGTGTCGTTGGGGGTTGTAGTTTTTCGCTGGGTGGTGGTTCTAAAAACGAAGTTTATTATGTGCTAGGAGACGATTTGGAGGATTTTAGTGGCAGCGTAAAGGAGCGCGACATCCGTTTGCTCGTTGGTCAAGCGGAAGCAGATAGATTTGTCGATAGCCATAGAATTATTTTTAGTAAAGTTAAGTCGACACGTGGTTACTATAGATATGCTAGTTGGGTGGAAACTCCAACGAGGCGGTTTTCGACTTTATTGGGGAAATATATCGAATCTTCTAAGCTTTTTAGAACCGTAACTCGCCAAAATAGCTCGGTGAAGGCGGACGTTTTGTTACGCAGTGAGTTTTTGGAATTCTACCACGATGTTGCTTCGACGCCAGGAAGGGTGAAAGTTTCGGTCGTATTGGAATTAGTTGATTTGAAAAGCAGGCTACTTATTTCTAGGAGGTATTTTGTGGAAATGATTCCAGTTTCTAGCAATAATGCAAATAGTGCTGTAGATTCTTTTGAGAAAGCTATAGAAAGTATTTTGTCCAAGGTCGTTTATTGGCTAAACGAAGCAGTTCCAGCAGATGTGAGAGATAGTTAGAGTAAGAGTGTAGTGTAATGAATATTCCCCGAATCAGCATAGGCATAGTTACTTACAACCGCGTCGAGTTTTTAAGGCGTGCCATTAGCAGTGCGTTAATTCAGGGGGACGCAGTTAGCGAAATAATCGTGGTCAATGACGGTTCTACGGATGGAACAAAAGCGTATATAGATAATTTATCAATTCCGCAAATTGTAGCAGTGCACCTTTGGGAAAACTCCGGTCGGCCGCAAGCAAGAAACGAGGTAGTTGCTAGGATGAAAGGTGACTACCTTCTGTGGCTTGATGATGATGACGCTTTGGCGGAGAATTGCCTTTCCTCACACTTAGAGATTTTGGCCAAACATCCAGATGCAGATATTATTTATGGCAATCACGTTGCTTGCGATGCTGATTTGAATCCAAAGGAAGAAAGAAAGTCACGAGATGCGCGCCAAGGGGAGATGCTGATGCAGTTAGTGTATGAGGACATAATACCTAATGGTGGAACGCTAATTCGGAAATCAGTTTTTTCTCGAGTAGGGAATTACGATTTGAGTTTTAAGCGGGCACAAGATTATGACTTTTGGGTGCGCGCGGCCATTGCTGGCTGCAAGTTTGTTCATAACGATAGTCCAATTTATTATTTTCGTTTTCACGAAAATAACCTGGCGAACCCTCATTTAATTTGCGATCAAAGCGAGTATCACTGTAAGATTTTGGCCAAGACCATTGAAAATGCCCTAATTGAGGAGATATTTCCAGTCTTAAATTGGAACGAGCAACCAAAGGAATCGGCCGCTAAAGCTTTGCTCCTTTTGGCGCGTATTTTTTTCGACCATGGCGATGACAATAAGGCGCTTGATTGTATTCAGTTAAGTGAGCAATACTGTTCTTCACGCGAGGCTAGTGCTATGAAGGCTTATGTCTACAGAGCGCTTGCAAAATATAGCGAATCGGCTCAGACATTTGGCGCATTATTGGGCGAGATGTATCCGGAATTTAGTGCTATGTTGGTAGAGGTTGGGGCTCCGAGAGGGAGTGCGGCAGTTGCGAGGGGATTTAGTAGTCGTGTTGCAGGATAAGAGTTTAGGAGGTAGCGATGTTTAATAATCTCGAGGAATTTTTTAAGACAGGAGCGTCTTTAGTGGTAGATAAGACTGGCCAACCAACGCCCAGCGAGCTCAGGATTGCTACTGTTTGTCTTCTTATAAAAGCTGGAAGTTTGGATGGGTATTTTCATTCAGATGAATTTGATAGCCTTGTATCTACCCTAAACCGCGAGTTCGAGCTCTCGAACGAGGAAGCTGGCTATAATTTGGAGGTCGGAGGCCTTCTTGTAGATGACGAAGTTAAGATAGAGTCCTTTATTAAGGCGATTAATGCCAATTTTGAAGAGAGCCAAAAAGTGGCAATAATTGCCATGATGTGGCGAGTCATGCTAGCAGATGGCTTGGTGAGTAGCCATGAGGCAGCTTTTGCCTCGCGCACTGCAAAGTTGTTAGGGCTTAATCAAAAACACATTGAGCTCGCTAGGGATATGATTGAAGATGGTCAGGTATAATATAGAGATTTTTTAAAAAAAATCGGGGTGTAGCGCAGCCTGGTAGCGCGCCTCGTTCGGGACGAGGAAGCCGGAGGTTCGAATCCTCTCACCCCGACCAAACATTGCTATTAGTTCTTATTGATTTTTCGTATCCTCGCGCATCTGTTGTGGTGCTGCCAAGGAGGTGCCGCATAACCTATCAGGGTAAGTAAATTGTAGAGTGCCTGTAGTGTGGTTAAGTCTAAGGAAGAAGATTCTTTCGAGATGTTCCTCTGATGACTCTTCTGTTAGGACAGGGCATACGTAAACGTAGCTCTTCACTTTTGTATCTAACGGAGTAGTCGCCTGAAATTTATTGTAGATATCTTGTAGATTGTAGAGGCCCGGAGGCAGTTTTGCTAGCCAGTAATTTAGGTATTTAATTTCCGGATGCAGTTGCAGGTTCTTCTCCGTAACTTCATTGTCTACCTGAGCAATGAAGTCTGGCGAAACCTTTTTCAACAACTCCTTTGGCGCTTTTCCAAGAATATTTTCTGCCACGTGCTCCTTGTAGCAAGGATACTTGTCGAGTGCAGATTCAGGAATGTCCGCTAGCAAGTCGCCATTCATGTCGATTCCGCCTTTTACGACATTTAACTCAAGTGTGCCGTCCTGCACCTTATGAAAGCTAGCATGTGAAAATCGATCCAATTTCTCTGGTGACTTGCCGCTTGCAACGACGATAGACTTTGGTGCCAAAGCATAGAGGTTAATTGGTACATCCGAGTTTTTGCTATCGCTACTCTCCTCGGCCGAATAGTTTCCAGCCGCAATATAAACTCTTGTTCCATAAGATGCAATTCTCTCTATGTGTTTCGCCACATCTAGGCAGATGTTGGCTCTATGATAGGTTCTTACCATCTCCGTATCAAGAGGAACTTCAGATAGTGCAAACTCTAGAAGTCTGGAAAGAATCATCTCTCGACGATTTAGAAGATTAGCAGTAGTTAGTTCGGGTAACTTGCATATTTGTTTTAGAGTAGAAAGTTTTTCTAGAAGTGCAAAAGATATATTTAGAGCGGCGACGTTAATTTTTTTATCTTCTATAAGCTCCGCAAGTTCGCCTAGCGTATAAGCAATAGAACTAGACTGCATGTGAAGCCTTACAAGCCGTTCTTTCTCAGGGTAATCTAGCTCGATCGGAATAGCGACTAGCTCTCCGTGGGTAGCTTCCCATTCGGCATCCGAATCTAGGTTGATCCACCTTGCCTTAAAGTCATCGGCCACGATGTCGATTTTCTTCGGGCCAAATGTCTCTAGTTCCTTGGGGCAATTGTATATTTGTCGTTCAACTACTGAATTGTTAGCTGTATTAACGCTAAGATTCAATGTTGCGTCTTCCGTGGAAGTGGAAATGGCAACTGTAGGTAGCGGAACTTTGAGCTCCTGAGACAGCACGTTTCCCTGGGAGGCAGCATTGCTTTTGCACCCATTTTCTATAGGAGGCGTTGGTCTGTTGCTTAAGACGATATCACCCATATATAAATTGCTAGCTTAATGAATCAAATTGCCCCCTACTAAACGATATGCACAGAAGCAATGAAACAGTGCTGTTTTAGTAGGTTTGAAGAGGCTAGTTCCTGAATGATTTCTCTTGTCATAATTGCGTAGTTCAATAATGCTTCTAAGCACAAAACTCAAACACGGGAACTAGCTTCACTGCTTGGCCATTTGAAACTTCAATACTGCCACTTTCGTTAGCAGTTACAATTAGAAGAGAGGCGTCGGGGTGTTGCAATTTGGCCTTGAGTAGCGCACGCACTTCTCGATCTTGTGCCTGAAATGAACTAAGGTCGAGGCAGACCTGAATGAGTTGTGTAGTAACGTGACCCTCCCTAACAAGAAAATCTACTTCCAAACCTTCGTCTGAACGATAATAAAACAACGAATCTCCTGCTGCGTAGCCTCTGCGGCGAAGCTCTAGATAAACAGCATTCTCAAGCTGTCTTCCCTGCAAAGAAAGAACTTGCCTAGTGCGAGCCTTTATAAACCCAGTATCAATCGAATAAGGCTTTCTTTCGCTTTGAATTCTCTCTTTGGGCTTGAACTTAAATGCGTGAATCGTTTCAATTAAATATGCTTCGCGCACATACTCAATATATTTTTCAACTGTAGTATATGTCGGAGTGTTGTTCAGTGCCTTTGCGATTGCCCTTGCGCTTGTGCGAGATGATATATTTTGAATTAGTAGCGAGATACTGTTAGTTAAGTAAGCGGGAACGCGAATGCTCTTTCGTTTGATTAAATCCTTTAAGACAATAGAATCAAATAGAGTGTTTAAATAGATTCCTGGATCAAGTGCAGTATTTAGTACTACTTCTGGAAAACCACCACAGTCAAGATAGTCTCCAAAACTTTCCCAAGAGCGTCTAATGTTTCTCGCCTGAAGGAACTCTGAGTACGAAAAAGGAAAAAGCTCAAGTGGAAGATGCCTCCCGGTAAGCGCGGTTGCCAATTCGGAACTTAAGAGTCGTGCATTCGAGCCCGTAACAACTAAATTGTAGCCACGCCGATGAAGTTTGTTAAGGATTTTTTCCCACTCAAAAAAATCTTGTATTTCATCTAAGTACCAATACTTGGCACTTGGATAGATCTTGTGGGCAGCCTCAATTATCTGCTCTCCTGTAACATTGGAAAACCGCTCTTCCTCGAAGTTTATATAAGCAACTTTTTCGTTCTCAAGAACTTTTTGAATTAACCGCGACTTTCCCGCACGCCGCGGCCCCATTACGATTTTAATTAAGGAGCTTTCTAGATAACCTCGCAACTTGCTCTCTTGCGCTCGCGGCACATAGGCTATCGCCTTAAATCCCTCAAACTCCTGCCTTTGCCTTTCGATAAGCTCTTCAAT
>JADLFC010000111.1 GCA_020845775.1 Deltaproteobacteria bacterium | reverse complement strand
GCTAAGATAGCCCTCCCTACCAAGACCGCACGCGTGCTCGTTTGGGCGCGTGCGGTTAAATTTTTAAAAAGGTTAAAATCTCATCTCTCTGCAAAACTCCTTGCAAGAGACCATTTCTACTCAGCCTTGGCTCAAAATTGCCGATTTTTTGCGCTTTGATAGCTGGCCTAATTGATAAATTGGTGCTAGTGTAAAGTGCTTTTTTAAGAGATTTTATATTGTTAAGAGATCTTGAGTGTCCCACTCGGGTATTAAGGGGTCTTAATTACTATCGTTAATTTTGCGATATCTGGAGTTTTTTATGCCGAAGATGAAGACAAATAAAGGGGCGGCAAAGCGCTTGCACAAAACTGGAGGGCAGCGAATTGCTAGGGGCCGCGCTAATCGTAGACATATCCTTTCTAAAAAGAGTAGAACGCGAAAGCGCCAGTTGCGCCAACCAGCCTCTGTAGATATGCGCGATATGGGGCGAGTTTTGCGGCTTCTGCCATATTAATTAATTTTTGTGACAAAACATGGGGGTTTACCGGAATCCTCGGTGGAAAATTGTGCTAAATTTTAGATTTAGGGGAAGGGATTATGAGAGTAAAGAGAGGCTGTAAGGCGCGCCACAGAAGGAAGAAAATTTTTAAATTAGCGAAGGGTTTTCGAGGTCGCTCGAAAAATACCATTCGCCAGACAACTCAGAGAGTTGAGAAGGCGCTTTGTTATGCTTACAGGGATAGAAAGGCAAGAAAGCGCGATTTTAGGCGGCTGTGGATCACTCGCATTAATGCAGCGTTAAGCGATTGCGGAATTAACTACGCGTCCTTTATCTCTGGCCTAAAAAAAGCTGGAGTTGGGTTGGATCGCAAGATGCTGGCTGACCTCGGCGCGCGCGAGCCAAAAACCTTTATGGCTGTAGTCGACCTCGTAAGAAAACAAGCTTGCGTCTAAGGAAAATAATTAAATTCACCAAGTTAGGGTTTTGCTAAAGTGCTTACTACTGACTCGGTAAACGAGTTAAGGCGGCATGCTAAAACAAGAATTGCTGCCGTATCAGATAAATCCACGCTAGATGAGGCTCGCGCCAGTTTCTTAGGCAAAAAGGGCGAGATTACAGTCCTCATGAAGCAGTTGGCTAGTATTGAGCCAACTGCGCGAAAAGAATTGGGAGCTCTTCTAAATAGCGCTAGAGACGAGCTCGAGCGGCTATTTTTAGAACGAGCAAATGAGTTTGCTCAAGCGGCGCTTGATAGACAACTGCAATCCGAGTGGATCGATGTTTCCCTTCCAGTAAAGGCTATTATCCCTACAAAAGAGCAAGGCTCCATTCACCCGTTAACAAAAGTTCAGAGGGAGCTAGAAGCAATATTTGTTGGCCTTGGTTTTAGCGTAGTAGATGGCCCGGAAGTTGAACTCGATTATTACAACTTCGAGGCGCTTAATATTCCAGAAACCCATCCAGCTAGAGACATGCAGGATTCTTTTTACACTACTTGTGGAAAGCTTCTTCGATGTCACACGTCGTCTATCCAAGTGAGAGCATTAGAGCGCTTAAAACCACCGCTACGCATTGTAGCGCCGGGGCGGTGTTTTCGTTGCGAACGGGTAGATTCATCTCACGAGCATACTTTCTACCAGATGGAAGGGATGATGATCGATCGCGAGGTCAACGTGGGACATCTCATCTACTTCATGAGAACTCTTTTAAGGGAGATTTTTGGCAACGAACAAAAGGTGCGTTTGAGGCCTGGCTATTTTCCTTTTGTTGAGCCGGGTTTTGAACTCGATATATGGTTTCGCGGCCGTTGGTTAGAGCTTCTGCCTTGTGGATTAATTCACCCCAAAGTTTTGGAATATGGCGGTTTAGATCCGGAGCTCTGGTCTGGTTTTGCATTTGGTCTAGGCCTAAGTAGGCTCGTCATGTCGCGCTATGGAATTGATGATATTCGATATTTGCAGAGTGGCGATCTTAGATTTCTTAAACAGTTTTAGGTGTTATAATGTTCATTTCGCGTAACTGGTTAATGGATTTCGTGGATCTCGCCGAGCTTTCCATGGCGGATTTTAGCGATGTCATAACTACCAAGGTAGCCGAGGTAGATAGCGTCTTTACGTTGGGAGAGCCTTTGCAGGATGCAATTATCTGCAAGATAGTTTCTCTCTTGCCGCATCCCCATAACCCTAAACTCAATCTGGCAAAAATATCTCTGGGAGAGAAGACTTGCGAAGTAGTTTGCGGTGCGCCGAACTGTGTGGCGGGGTTGATAACGGCGTATCTTCCACCACGGGCGCGATGTTGCGATTCAGCTAATCAGCGCGAGCTAAAGACAGTTGAAGCGCGAGACATTGCCGGGATTCAGAGTTCGGGGTTTTTAGCCAGTGAGGCGGAGTTGGGACTTACGACTGACCATGCAGGCATAATTGAGCTGGATTCTTCTTGTGCAAAATTTGCGGGAAAATCGCTCGCTTCAGTTTTGGATGGGCCAGACGTAGTTCTCGAAATCGACAATAAGTCCCTAACGCATCGGCCCGACCTGTGGGGGCAATTTGGATTTGCGCGCGAGTTAGCCGCAATTTTAGGCGCGGAGCTAAAGTTAAACCTTAGCAATTATGCCGACCATACTGACGATGGTGTCCGAAAGTTAAGGGATTTAGGTACGCGCGCGAGCCGCTTTAGGGTTTGCATCGATCCGGCTAGTCGATGTAGGCGCTTTATGGGGATAGAGATTGAAAATGTGAGTGTCACGACATCTCCGTTGTGGTTGCGCCGACGCTTATTTGCGGTTGGTGCAGGAACTCGCAATTTGCTAGTTGACTTGAGTAATTATGTCATGCACGAGGTCGGTCAGCCCAACCATGTATATGACATGGATCGATTAGTTGGCACGACAATAAACGTTCGCCTAGCACGTAGTGGCGAGGAATTTGTCGGCCTAGATGCAGTGAAGCGACAGCTAAGCGATGAAGATGTCGTCATTGCGGACGAAAGCGGGCCTATCTGTCTTGGGGCTGTAATTGGTGGCGATGGTTCGGCAGTTAGCGAGACTACTACGCGCATTTTCGTAGAAAGTGCGAATTTCGAGCCGGTTCTAACGCGCAAATCTGCAAAGCGCCATCAGTTGCGAACGGATGCGTCTAATCGCTTCGAAAAAAATCGCTCGCCCTATGCGTGTCCCGTAGCATTGCATCGATTTGCTGAACTAATTAAGAAAATTGACGCTAATTCCAGAATAGCTAGTAAGGTAGCAGAAGATTTTGTCGAAAGGCCAGCGGCGGTGCGTATTCCGCTCGAATACAATTTTGTAAGAAGAAGACTTGGCGCTGATATTGACGATGGCAGTATTATTTCAATTCTCACCTCGCTTGGCTTCGTTCCGGACAATCCCGCGGCGGAAGATGTGTGCAACGTCCTAGTCCCATATGAACGTGCTATGAAGGATGTGACTGTGCCTGAAGATTTAGTGGAAGAAGTTGGGCGCATATATGGATACGAAAATATTCCAGAGGTAGCGCCTCATATAGAGTCTAGTGCCGCTCGGCGCGATACATTAAAGGAGCTTGAATACAGAATTCGCGATTTGTTGTCGGGGTGTGGATTTAGCGAGGTGTATAACTATTCTTTCGTAAATAGCGAGTTGGCTCTTAGCTTGGGTTATTCACTAGAACGCGCAGTGGAACTGATAAATTCTGTGTCGGTAGAAGAAAAATTTCTTCGCACGAGTTTAGTTCCCGGCATAGTCGACAATGTCGAAAAGAACAGCCGCTTTTTTGGCGATATATCTATTTTTGAATTGGGTAGAGTTTATTCAGATAAAAATGGCTGCAAATGTTGCGAGGGCGATGAGAAAAACTATCCCACCTGCGAAAAAAGGAACTTGGTAGTCGCGTACCGCGCTGAGCAAAATGAAGTTTCCCTAGGGGCATTAAGCGAGCCTCAGATATTTGAGGGAGCAGAGTTTTATTCTTTGTTGTCATTGGTAAAGAGACTTGCTGCTATAGTCACGCGTAAACAATTGATGGTCGAGCCGATTTCAGCCCATTCTCTCGCAGCTGGCACGCTTGCAGCGGGCACTTTGGCGCGCAACGAGAACAGTTCTGACGCGAGAAGTATTTATTGCAAATGGATGCATCCGTATCGCTGCGCGGTGTTAAAGATAGGCGATAGGCCAATAGGTGTAATCGCGGAAGTGTCCCCAGGAATTGTTGCATCTCGCGATGGCAGGGCTATCGTTGCAGAGCTATGCTTGGAAGATTTGATTTTAGATGCAGATGCTACTCACTCGTTCATTCCGGTTGCAAAATATCCAGATGCGCTGTTTGAAATATCGGTCGTTATGCCGAAGAAGGAACCTTACGCCAAGCTAGAACGCGCTATATACGAAGGTTCTTTGGAATCTGGTTTGCTAAAAAAAATTGATGTCCTTAGCGTGTACATCGGAGAGCCGCTTGCAGAAGGAGAAAAGAGCGTGTCAGTGAAATTGTCTTTTGGCTCAAGTGAACGAACTCTTTTGCCGGATGAGTTTAAAACTGCGCGTGATTTGGTGGTTAAGTCCGTGGAAAACCACGGCTATAGCTTGCGACAATAGGGTTTTGATTAGATCTAAAGGTAGTCAAGCGAGAATTGGGGTCGTTTGACGACTGAGAAATAATAGTGTATAAGCTAGTCTGTTTTAGTAGTCTTTTCAGTTATTTATAGCTGTCTAGTCGTTGCATTAGAATTGGGGGAACAAAGAATTGAGCGCACTTAGTTTTCAGGAAGGCGAAAAGGTTGTTTACCCAGCCCACGGAGTAGGCGTAATCGATTCCATTCAAATCCGCAAGATCTCGGGTTCTGAGCAGAGGTTTTACATGATTACAATTCTCGAAACGGGGATGAAAATCATGGTTCCAGTAAGCCAAGCAGATTCAGTGGGTTTGCGGGGAGTCGCTGATGGTGAAACAATCGAGAAGGTTTTCTGTATACTTCGCGAGCGCAATGTAGCAGTCGATACGCAGACGTGGAATCGCCGACACCGCGAGTATACTCAGAAGTTAAAAACCGGTTCCGTTTTTGAAATAGCAAAAGTCATCAGGGATTTATCCGTATTGCGTGGAGACAAGGAGCTTTCTTTCGGCGAGCGCAGGATGCTCGATACGGCCCAAGGCCTTCTTGCAAGAGAGATCTCTGTATCGCTTGCAAGCTCCGAAGAGCAGGCAATGGCGCGGATTGAGCAAATCTTTGCGGAGTAACTATCTATTATTTATTGCATGAGTAGCTGTGTCATCCTTCTGTAATGAGTCGCCGAAGGTTTATGCCGTTGTCCCAGCGGCTGGAAGCAGCGAGCGAATGCAGGGCGTAGGCGGAAAGTCCAAGCCGTTTCTAGTTCTAAAAAATGGACTAAGTATTCTTGAGCAGACCTTAGCTTCGATTGTTGCAGCCGACGTGGCAAGTGGCATTGTCGTGGTTGCGAGAGCAGAAGATCACGCGTGCACGCGCGAGATGCTTTCCGAAATAGTCCCGCCGTCGTTAGATTCTCAGGTGGTGGAGGGCGGTTTGTCGCGTCAGGAGTCGGTCTTTAATGGCGTGAGGGCGCTAAAATGTGATGAGGCAGATTTCGTACTGGTGCATGATGCTGCGCGGCCTTTCTGCTCGCCTGTGTTGATTAAGAGCGTTACTGAAGCTGCATTTCGGTCTCGCGCTGCTATATTGGCTATGCCAGTTCGCGCAACCGTAAAGTATTCGAGTGATGCCAATGTCGTTGAAAGGACTCTTGCGCGAGAAAAATTATGGGAGGCACAAACCCCACAAGTGTTTGTGTATTCATTACTTGAGACAGCTTTAATTCGCGCTGCGAAGGACAATTTTATTGGTACAGACGAGAGCGAAATAGTTGAGCGAACCGGTTTAGTCAAGGTGAGCTTGGTCCATGGCTCAAGCACAAATATTAAGATAACAACGCCAGATGATCTTGGCTTTAATATTGAACCCGATGTACATCGTGGTGTTAGCACGCGACATGGCAATTTACATCCTTTCGACTTTTAGCGTATCGCCGACTAATTTCAGCATTGAACGTCGTCCATTTATATTTGATTCGAGAATGACCTGGCGTTTCCACAGGGCGCGTAGGTGTTTTAGCGTATGTTCTGCGTACTCCAGTTGAAGATCTCGGCCATCGTGATCGTGTTTGAGGTAGAGAATGCGCTTCTGCTCGAAATCAGCATCGTGAATGAGAATAGTTGGTATAGAGCCCATTCCGACATTCTTGATTAGGTTTTCTTTTATTGATTTCCAGTTTTCCTCATCTGCAACTTTAGTTATGACCCGCTCTTTGCCGCGCTTCTCGTGCTGGAAGAGGTCAAGATCTCGAACAATTTCTTCTGTGAGAAATCGTCTCAGGAACGACACATCTCTATCGCTTTCTCTCACGGCAAAAAGCATTTTTCGACCTGGAGTATCATTCTCGTCGAGTGCAGATAAGTTTTCAATGGGTTTCTCAGTTTTATACTCCCTCCCCGTATTCCCTTCATTCCATCGCCTTTCTATGTCCTTCCAGATGATAAAGCCCAAATGATAGGGGTTTAGACCACCAGGAGTTGGGCGAAGAACTTGATTGTGTCGCACGACGAATTCTAGCTGTAACCCCTGTGAGAGATTGAGCTCAGTCAATATCTTATGGTGCCAGTAGCTAGCCCACCCTTCGTTCATTATCTTTGTTTCAATTTGCGGGATGAAATAAGCCGATTCCTTGTCGACTATGTGTAGGACGTCTTTTTCCCATTCCGTTAATAGACTATTGTGTTCAGTAATGAACCTCAAGATGTCGGACTCTGGTTCGAGCGGGATTTTTCTCAAATCTGGCTGCTTGTATTCCGATTGTGGGTGCAAGTGTGAGTATTCGTCCACTCTAGGTTGAGCATCGCGCCAAACCCGTTCCTGCTGTTCTGCATGGCTTAGTTTTTTAAAACCCGGGTTGCGCGAACGCTGCAAACTTAAAGCATGGGCCGAATCTATTAAGTGCTCGACGGCGTCCTGGCCTATAGAAGGATCCTCCATGTAGCCGCGAATCCTCGATGCGTGGTTTTTAAACATTTCAATTACGTATTTCGCGTCGATGACGGACGTAAAGTAAAAATTGTTAGCAAAAAAATCGTTGTGGCCGTACACGTGCGCGATAGTCAGAATTTGTAATAGATCTGTATTGTCGCGCATGAGATAGGCCAAACAGGGATTAGAATTTATGACCATCTCGTAGGGTAGGCCGCCAACGCCGTAGTCGTATAGTGTTTTTTGTTTTTCGTAAGACTTGCCAAACGACCAGTGGGCATATCTAGAAGGCATGCCGGAATAGGCCATATAGCCTATCATGTCGAAATGGTCGCAGATCTCAAACTCCTGCGGGTAGCATTTTAAGCAAAAGCGGTTAACGAGAGCCCGAATTTTCTCGTCCCACTCTTGCAGTTCTGCGATTGTCAATGCCATTGTTTCATGCACCAAAAACTATTAGCGTATTAGGCAATGAATGTCCTTAGTCGAGCTATCATTGCTATTAACCTGTCTTTAAACCTTCCGTAGGAGCGACAACTGGTCTGGTGATGGTGTCTTTCATTAAGAACGAGCGAAATCCATCCCAGAGGTCTTCTTTTTTCTCAATTACTATTGAGTGAAAGTTATCCTTACCTATGCCGGCGAAAACTTCCAGCATACTGCCGCTATAATACGCGCTACCAGAGGGCTTAATTTCCCCATATCCAAACAAATTACACGCATCGCATAGCTGTCTCGCAGCATTAAGCGCGCGCTCATTATCGCTGTAAAAGTTATCTCCATCCGAGCAATGAAAAGCATAAATATTCCAAAGCGAGGGGTGATAGCGGGCCTCGATAATTTCAAGCGCCTTTAAGTAACCAGAAGAAATGTAAGTCCCGCCAGATTCAACCTTGTGGAAAAAATCTTCCTCGGAGACTTCCCTAGCTTCAGTGTGATGGGCGATAAACACTAGCTCTACTTGCTGATATTTTAGGCGTATGAATTGGTATAGCAAAAAATAAAAACTGCGCGCCAGGTACTTTTTTACCGTTCCCATAGAACCAGACGTATCCATTATGCACATGATTACGGCGTTAGACTGAAAAGTCACATCATTAGTCACGTGCCGATATCTCATGTCGTCGTGATGAAAGGGGAAGCGGCGGTTGTCTTGCGGCTTGAGATCCCTAGTCTTGGTTACAGCCATTTTTCGGCGCAGTCTGCTTCTCGCCGTTCGGCGCTTGTCTAAGCGCGCACGCACGCCTTCCTTGCGATAGCCACGGCGCTTAAACTCTCGTTGACTGGGGATGCTTTTTAGAGCCTTGCGCTGCAAGTCTGGAAGTTCAAGATCCTCAAACATTATATCTACTAGTTCGTCCAGAGTAATATCTGTTTCAAAGGCATCCACTCCAGGAGTGTTGCCGGCCTCGCCGGAAGCATCTGGTTGGCCGTCGCCTCCTTTTTGCACTACATCTCCTTGTTTAGAGTCGCCGTTACCCTGTGCCACGCCAGGCGTATTCTCGCCGTAGATGAAGCGATACTCCTTAATGGAACGGATGGGAACTTTAATGATTTTGTCGCGATCGTGGCCGATGATGGATTCTTCAGCGATAATGTCTGCTATGTTATCGCGAATGGAGTTTCGTATTTTTTGGCGATGGCGTTGTCTATCTCTTGCGCTGCGATCCGAGCGCCGGTCTCCAGAAACATGCGGTCTGAATATGGCGCCCATATTACCTAATCTTTCCACAGATGATTGGCAGCATATTTCAAAATCACATCTACGCAGGATGGCGGATAGCCATTAGCGATCATTTGCTGAACCATAGCATTGTATTTTTCGCTTTGTTCCGAGTCTCGCGTCGTCGCGCGAGTAATTATGCGCGATACGTCTCTGACGCTAGTCATGAGCTTTTTCTCAATTGCTTCCTTAAGAGGCTCGTAGCTCTCGAAGTCAATCTTTTCGCCTCGGCGGCCAATGGACCACAAATACGCAATTACTTCTTGCCTAAAACCGTCCGCTGCTGTGCCAACGATTGCTATTTGCTCCTCGATCGATTTTAAGAACGGCTCGTCGGGATTTAGTTCTTCTTTGGTGTTGCGATCCTTAACTTTTGTCTTAGTTACATAAGCCTCGGCATGGTCGAGGTATCGCTGAAATAGCGCTTCGGCCTGCTCTTGATAGGAGTAGACGAAAGCTTTTGTTATTTCTTTCTCGAGGATTTCTAAATATTCCTTATGTATGGTGTCTCTCAAGATCTCGAGATAGGACTTTTTCGTATCCTCGGGGAGATCGGCCGCTTTAACCATATTGATTAGCGACTCTCGCATGTTTAGTGGATGAATGCAGTTATGCTCTATATTGTCAGAAAGAGCATTGTCTAAAGCCTTCATGATAAATCGCGTAGAAATGCCATCCATTCCCTCACGTTTAGCTTCGTCGCGCAGTTCTTGAACGTCTATTTTCTTAGTTTTTCCTTTTTCGACGACTTCTTCACCGTTATATAGTTTTAACTTCGTTATTAAGTCGCACTTGTTAGTGGGCTCAAGTCTCGTTAGAATTGCAAACATTGACGCGAGCTCAATTGTGTGAGGTGCAATGTCTGCCGTAAAATTCGACTGGCGAATAATTTTTCTGTAAATCTTCACTTCCTCAGAAAGCCTAAGATTATACGGCACTTTGACGACGACGATTCTATCGAGAATAGCT
This sequence comes from Deltaproteobacteria bacterium, assembly GCA_020845775.1. Classification (NCBI taxonomy): domain Bacteria; kingdom Pseudomonadati; phylum Myxococcota; class Myxococcia; species Deltaproteobacteria bacterium. The sequence goes on along the minus strand of JADLFC010000111.1, from coordinate 1,949 downwards.
TCGTTAGTGTGATCGGCCTTAAACTTCTTCCATTCCGCCTCATTGGAGTGCGCTAGGATTACCGTATCGACGTAGATCATTCCATGTCGACCAGGTGCGGGGATGGATTTTTCCTGAGTTGCGGTAATCATTGCGTGGAGATACTCGGTTTCGTTCTTAAAAACCTCAATGAATTCTACCATTCCGCGATTGCCAATGTTTAAGGCTCCACTTAAATCAAGCACTCGCGGATCTCCCTCTGAATAGAGGTCTAGCTTCGAAATATCCTCGCTTCCTATGAGCACACTAGTGTCCTGGTTGTTTGGGTCTACTGGCGGAACGACGCCAATTCCCCTTCTCGCACGCCGACTAAATTCCATTGTCACTATGGGCATTTCCTCCCACTTCCCCTTAAATTCGGACTTTAGGCGGTAGCGGCAAACCGGGCATAGGTCTCCCTCGATGGTTATGTCGAGCATTTTTTCAAATTCCCTTCGCAAATGTCTAGGAACTAGGTGAAGTGGTTCTTCCTGCATGGGGCATCCTTCGATTGCATAAAAAGGAGCCAATGATTCCAGTCCATTTTTTAGCTCCTCTACTAGCGAGCTTTTGCCCGAACCAACTGGCCCTACGAGGTAGAGAACTTGTCGGCTCTCTTCGCCTTTAAGTGAGGCCGAGTGAAAATACCGCACCACCGCGGCCAGTGTGCCCTCCATGCCGTAAAACTTTTCAGTAAAGAAATTAAATTGTCGCAATTTTTGATTCTTAAAAATCCTAAGCAGTTTAGGATCTTCCTCGATATTTATTTCTTCAATTCCTGCGGATTTTATCATCTCGTACATCCGGGAGTGAGCTAAACGGGTGATAGAGCCGTCTTGCTTTACGACGTCGAGATACTGCAAGAAATTGCCTTTCCACTTGCTTTGCTGTCGGTTCTCTCTATCTTTTTCAATTATTGCTTGAAATTGGTTAACTGCCTTCGACTGCTCGGTTGAACCCTTTTCTGAAGTGTTTCGCTCTGCCATAGCCAGCCAGTGCCTCTTTATTAATTAGTTAAGCCCAGTCAATGCCTCGGGAATATACTTTCTCACTTAGGACTATATACTGCTTGAGATGTAACTGATAGTTTAATAGTTACAGCAATTAATCACTTCGACAAGAATATCTGCAAATAGGATAGCAAACGGTCAAGTTGTTGGTATTTGAAAGACTGGGAGACAATTTATAGTGAATTTTAGCAGCTTAATGTCACTAAGGAACTCGAGAAACTATTCGTCAGAGGCTGGAGGGGCGTTTTTAGATATAATAATTTTTTCAATAATACTGAGCGTGGCAGTTTGGTTAGCGCCCAATTATACCTTAGGGTTACTGTCGGCTTATCTCGTAGTGGATGAAGAGCCAAAGCCGGCTGATGCCATTATTGTGTTGCTTTCGTCTGGAGCTCCTGAGCGAGTTGTTAAGGCGGCTCGCCTTTTGGAACAGGGTTTAGCGCCGAGGGTTATTTTTGGAAGTGGTTTGTCGTATAGCAAATTTACCACTAGGGCTCCGAAGGACTTTGAATGGCCTAGGTATGGGGACATATACAAGAAGGCATTTCGCAGTCTTGGGGTTAGCGGTAGTGAGGTCGTGGTGGTCGATGCACCGGATGCTTTTGACACTGATCACGAGTTAAAAGCTATTAGTCGATTTATGCGAAATGCCGGTTGGACATCGGCGATACTCGTAACCTCTAGCAGTCATACGAGAAGAGTTAGTCTGATTTGGCGCCGCGTAGCGCCAGACATTGAAGCTAGTATAATTGCTGCGCCCCAAAAGGGGTTTAAAACCTGGTGGAAGTCTGGGAACAATCGCCGTGCGGTAGGGTATGAGTACGCGGCGTTGGTGAAGGAACTGTGGTCTCAAGTAACGTATACATTTCAGGGTGTGGTGGATACCGCCGAAGAATTGCAGCAGGAGCCTGCTGATTAGTG
>JADLFC010000110.1 GCA_020845775.1 Deltaproteobacteria bacterium | reverse complement strand
GGCATGGAAGGATGTCAAAAAAGAGCGCACAACGGGGCGCTTCAAAAACCAATATTTTTTAAACGGAATAAAATAGACAAGCAGCTGGCAGATCCAGTGACACTTTGTTGTGTTCTAGGACCTGTGGGATCAGTACTTTCACCGCACTGGCCTCGTCCAGGCGGATGTTCCCATAATAATAGGCAACACCGCCTGGGCCATCGTCCTTTACCATAAGGATGTATTTGTAATTTCCGGCCTGCAATACCGGCACTCCCTCCTCATTGGTCTCATCATTTATCAAACTTATCATAGCCCCCCCCTTCTGCGCCCCGTTGTGCGACAAGCGATGGCGGTTCCAATTTTCGGATGAGTATTTAAACAAAGAACTTCACAGGAAGACCAAAGCGAGAATTCTCTGGCTCCATACTTTACTCAGATGTAGCGTGAACGAATTTGGCAAAGAACTGACGTTGCTTACTAAAATACCCGTCTTTTTCAACTAAAGCAAGCCACTGATATGCGAAAATCAGCCAAGTGTAAATTTACCAATGAATACTAGCAAGAAGCAGTGAAGCTGATAAATGAGAGGGGCGTAAGGGCGATTTAGGTGGCGAGGGATACAGGCGGTAAGAACTGGCTGCTAATCTCCAAGGTGAAGCTAGCGATTAAGATGCTAACAGTTAAGATGTTATCGCCGCGATGTTAGCCAATCGCCTCCCAGCACAAACTTTCTATGCTATGGATTGGTGACTTCTTCCTTTCCAGGCTATATTGAAGCGCGCTAGGTATTTGCGAAGTCTGTCTGCTGGATTGTAATTTGGCTTTTCCTTGCCCGAATGGGCAAATAATAGGCGCCCCGCTTCTGCTAAAGAGCGGCACTGCTTGCATACCTTTAGCACTTCGACGAGTTGAACGCGGTCAAATTTATCTAGCTCCTCTAAAGTGTGGCGAGTTATTCCAAAATAGCTGTAAAGCTCCTCATGCGGGGCAAGACTGTCGGCGGTTTGCCAGGCATCCGTAAGGCGGCGTATTTCCTCTTCGACGATTTCTACGGTAATTCTTCCGGCGGAAGATAATGTGGCCATGCGCGTGACTGCGGCATTTAGGTCCCTGAAATTAGCCTGCCACAAGGCTAAAGGCGAAGTGGCAAATCTCAAGAACAACTCGCGTGCCTCTTTGTTAAGAGAGATTTGGCGGTTATGTTTTTCAGCATAGCGCTCAAGCTCATACTCAATATTAGGAGCAATGTCCTCCTGGCGCTCGTTTAAGCCAGGAAGCTTAAAGCTCCATAAGTTAATCCGTGCCAGCAAATCGTCGCGAAAACTCCCCTGACGCGCAAGGCTCTGGAGGTCGCGGTTGCTTCCGGCAATCAGCTGAAAATCACTCCTCGCTTCCCCATCAGCACCTACCGGGAAAAAGGTTTTTTCCTCCAGCGCCCTAAGGAGCATGGCTTGTTCGTCAGGACCCAGCTCCCCTATCTCGTCTAAAAACAACATCCCCCCATTGGCACTCAGGAGATATCCCTCGCGCTTTTGCACCGCACCAGTGAAGGCACCCTTAACATGGCCAAACAGAGCGGACATGGCCGCATCGCCGCGAATAGTAGCACAATTGACATCTACGAATGCACCGCTGAGTTGATTGCGACTTTTTTTTAGCTCGTAAACTCGCTTAGCCAACCGCGACTTACCCGCTCCAGTTGGCCCCAGAAGGAGCATCGGTTCTTTAGACGCGAGAGCAACTCTCTCAATCCTCTCAATTAACTGGTTGAAATTTTCGTTGCGCGTGGCAATCCCCGATTTAAGAAAAGACAGGTCGCTACTTCGGACCTTATGGAAACGAGAGATGATACTATCGTATTTGGAGAGATCGAGATCGATAATTCGATAAGTACCCCTACTATCTCGCTCAGGAGGAGCGGGCGGTGAGCTCTGAACTAACTTTGCCGGAAAATAGCGGGCTTCTGCCAGAAGAAACAGGCAAATCTGGGCAACGTGAGTACCCGTGGTTATGTGCAAGAGATATTCACGCTCATCTAGATTCCATGAATACGATCGAGCAAAGTCGAGCAGGACCCCGTAGACTTCCTCAAAGTCCCAGGCATCTTGAATTTCAATGCCATGAAGCACCACCCTGGTTTCGGGAGACACGCTAGTGATGTCTGCCGCAATCTGCTCCGCCAGCGCTGTAAATCTTCTTGAGTGCAGAAGTTCAAAGACATCGATGAGCAGATCGTCTTGCTGACAAATGCCCACACTAGGACGCCATAGCTCCCATCTCTGTGCATTTCGAGGGCCGCGATCTAAGGCTGTCCCCAAAAAGCCAATTAAAACCGTCTGCTTTGTTTCCACATAGCCTATAATCTAATATCATATATAATAATATATGTTTTATGTTAGCTCACTAAGCCTCTAAAAAGCCAGTTCTATTTATGCCCGAGAAGGTTCTCTCGTGATTACACAGAGTTAGACAGGCTCGGAGCGAATGGATCACCAACTGGCACACCCCTTGCTTTGTTAGAGTGGTAGAAAACGCAATTCACTCGAAGCAAAGACCGAAAAGGTCGCGATAAGGAAATATGGCAAACAAACAGCTCTTCTCATCAGCGGTAGGAAAACTCAGCTTGGCAACTGATGCGCTGAACCACGAAGGCGCTCCGGCCTATAAGTTAGGCCCCCAAGAGGCATTGGCACAGTACGCCATGACTGGCTGTTTAAACTCCACCTTCTATGCATCCGGTCATGATCAGCTTCAGGCAGTCATAGAGCAGGCAAAGCAGGTTTCGCCGAAATTCATCGCTCAGCTGGCAGTATATTCGCGGGAGAAGGGATACATGAAAGATCTTCCCGCGCTTTTCTGTGCGCTGCTATCCGTAAAAGATTCACAGCTGTTAGAGAAGGTGTTTTTTCAGGTAGTAGACAACGCCAAAATGTTGCGTAACTTCGTGCAAATTATGCGTTCGGGGGCAGTCGGGCGGAAATCTCTCGGGTCTCTTCCCAAGAAGCTCATCATAAAATGGCTTGCGGAACGCACTGAGGAAGCCTTGTTCTCCGACATCATCGGGGACACCCCTTCTCTGGCTGACATAGTTAAGATGGTGCACCCAAAACCCGCTAACTCCAAGCGCGAGGCCTTTTATGGTTATCTTTTGGGCAAGTCGTTTCGGGCGGAATTGCTTCCGCCTATAGTTGGCGATTTTGAGACCTATAAGAAGAAACCTACGGGTGCGCTACCGGCGGTGCCATTTCAGCTCCTAACCTCCCTGGAACTAGGGCCACGGCAGTGGAAGGATATTGCGCGCCGAGCTAGCTGGCAGATGACTCGCATGAATTTAAATACTTTTGCTCGTCACGGAGTTTTTGCCGACAAGAAGCTAGCGCAGCTGGTCGCCAAGCGGTTAAGGGACCAAGGGAAAATAAAACAAGCCCGGGCTTTTCCATACCAGTTGCTGGTAACTTTTCGTGCGCTGGGGAGCGACATGCCGCGACCTATTTGTGAGGCTCTCCAAGATGCCATGGAAATAGCAGTTAGCAATGTTCCGGCGTTTTCAGGGCAGGTAGTGGTATGCCCCGACGTCTCAGGATCTATGAGCTCCCCGTTAACTGGTTATCGCCGAGGAGCCACGACTGCTGTTCGTGCCATCGATGTCGCCGCCTTGATGGCAGCGGCAGTTATGCGCAAGAATCCCTCGGCGATAGTGCTGCCTTTCGAGGAGACGGTAGTCCCTTTTAAATTGAATTCGCGGGACAGCGTGATGACGAATGCCGATAAACTAGCTACTATTGGCGGTGGCGGAACCAATTGCAGTGCTCCTTTGGCGTGGCTCAATGCCAAAAACATAAGAGCTGACTTCGTGATTTTGGTGTCCGATAATCAGTCGTGGATTGACGCGCGACGTGAGGGAGCTACCCAAACGATGCGCGAGTGGCAGAAATTTAAGCTGTGCAATCCTCAGGCTAAGTTAGCTTGCATAGATATTCAGCCATACGCCACGGCACAATGCTATAATGGCAACGACATATTTAACGTTGGAGGATTTTCCGACCAAGTGTTTGAGGTGTTAGAGCGCTTTGTCGCTAACACCTTGAGCCCGGGTCACTTTGTGGGGTTGATTGAGAACGTCGAGATCTAGGCTTATTAAAATGGGGATTTGATTGCGAGCGAGAAATGCTGGTGAGACTACATACTTGGGAGACGCCGTACCCTGAAAAGGATCAGCACCCGCCGTCTCATCCCTTCTTGTTCTCGCTAGCAATGAGATCCCCGGAATGAATGCAGCTGGGACTACATCTAAAACCATGTCCGGTCTCAGTAAAACCTTGTCATTAGGGGGATCTCTTTTATTATTATGGAGGAAGGATTGT
>JADLFC010000109.1 GCA_020845775.1 Deltaproteobacteria bacterium | reverse complement strand
GAATCAACACTGTCTTTTTCTCGAACTATTTCAATGCTGGCTCGCCGGCTGAGCAGGAGCGCTATTTTGATTCCCTAGTAATATCGCGGGCGAGAATTGGTTGCATTCAGGAGTCTTCCGAACCAAACCCACCCAGCGGCATGAGGCTGATGACTTCGAGAAATTGAGATTTGGTAGCTAACCTTTAGTCTTGCTTAACCACTCCCTAAGCGGTAGGCTTATCCAAGGTGTTGCTTTGGATTAGCCTAATATGAATGAGAATATAAACCGCACGTTAGCCGGCGTAGTAAAAGAAGCAAGCAAGAGTTTTAAGGTTGTATTGCTTACTGGCCCGCGGCAGGTGGGGAAGACCACACTTTTACAAGACATTCAAGGACACGAGCGCTCATACGTGACCCTTGACGATCTCCAACTCCCTAACGGCACTGGGAGAGACAATTGATGCGGTTCCGATGGGGTATTTGTAGGGTTGGCAACGGCTTTTCGGTGGAGCCGTGCACTAACTAAGCTTCAAATAACACATCACTAGGTAAGAACTTGTCTATTATGTTGGCGTTAATTTGAGATTCATTTACTCCTTGGGGAGCTAGGAGACATGTAATTACAGACCTATTTCCGTTAAAGTGCTTAGCTAAAACTCGTCTCCTGCGCTCTATGTGAGCAGCTTCTGTTTTGGTAATCGTGTAAGCGTGATCGTAGAACTTTAGTTCAATTAAATAAAGGCTTCCTCCTTTAACGTCGATTATGAGATCGATTTTAGCCATCTCCTCATCTTCTGTAAGTTCGGCTTTGGTTGCCTCCCAAGGGATGCGTTTTAAGCCTAAATAAGAAGCCAATTGTTCGGCGTGATTCCAAGCTATGATCTCAAATGCGTAGCCCATCCAAGATTTATATGCTTGGCTTACAATGACAGATTGCCATGTGGTCCTTTTTGCGCGTCCAATCCATTTTAAATAAAAAAGACTAAACAAATCTGAGAGCCGGTAATGAGTTTCCTTTTTGGAATTCGCTCCTAGCGGCAAATATGCTGTTATAAAATCAGAATATTCTAGATTTTCTATATACGAGCTAAGCCCGCCACCGGAAGCAATAGTGCTCAACTCGGAAATTTCTCTTCTGGTGTAGCCGGATTTTCTTTTTGCTAAGGTCTCCACGATCTTTTGGTGTTCACTCGCATTATTAAACAAAGACTTGAAGAGCTCGCTAAACTCATTTCTCAAAATAGCATTTTCGCCAAATAACAATCTCTCAACTAGAGTTTCGAGAGACTCTCCTTGATCGATCATTTTTAAATAATACGGTATGCCACCCAGTATCGCGTACAATTTTATGATATCGCGATGGCTATATTTTAGGTTTCTAGACTTAAGAAAAGCGGCAGCTTCAGATAAGGTAAATGGCTTGACGTGAATTTTTCGCGTCACTCTTCTGTGCCAGCCGCCTTTTCCCTGAACGATTTTTTTTATAACCCAAGCAGCTGAGCTTCCGCACGCTACAACCTTAACTTTGTGATTTTGCGAAGCGACATGATTCCAAAAATATTCAAGTGCATTGAGAAAGCCAGATCTCCTCGAGTCTAGCCACGAAACTTCATCAAAAAAAAGGGTCATGCATTTGAAAGAACTGGCTCTTGTTTCTATTGCATTTGTTAGAAGTGAAAACGCCTCAGTCCAATTTCTTGGTTGTTGAATTGTGATACCTAAGGCTTTTGACAATGCGTTTCTAAAATTCAGTAACTGAACATTAACGGTGGCATCTCTTTGCCCAGTAAATTCGACGAAAAAGCCATGCGCATCCCTACCTTTGCGAATCAACTCAGTTTTCCCGACGCGGCGACGGCCATAAACCGCAATTAATTCAGGGTCTCTCGAATTCCAAGCATTAGCCAAAATCTCAAGCTCATGGCATCTTCCAACGAAACTATTACTTGTCATATCATGTATTTTTATTATATCTTGCCATAACATAACACCTTGCACGCTTTTTGGCAAGATATAGGTATCTTATATTATGCCAAAGATAACCCGCTAGGCTCACTTTTGGCATGATAAACTAAATTAAGTAGTAATTATTTACGGAATAGCTAGCTTGGCGAACTAGTTTACAATGCAAGAATCGTCGATGCGGTTTTGATGGGATATTTGTAGCAAAGGATAAGGAAATGGAATCCTGTTAAGGATTGTGAGGTTATGTTATAAGGAATGCCGTTCCCAGAAAGTAAAGTATTTAACTTATTTTTTGGAAACGTTATGTAACGACCAGAGATTCTTAAATGAGGTCGGACAATGGGCAAAAAATTGACCTGGGACGAAATTATTAAGCAATACTATGGCGAATGGGTTGAGCTGGTTGATTATGAATGGGATGAAACTGAACCAGATCCTAAAGCTGGGGTAGTGCGAATACACTCAAAAAATCGCAAAGAGTTTGAAGGTCTTGTCCGAACAGCGCCTCCCGAGGATTCAGCTCTTGTATTTGTAGGTAAAATTGTTGTTCCCGAGGGGATGACGATTAGCTCTAATCTCAATCAGTTCATGAAACAGCAGTGAGCCGCCTCTATAAATTTCACAGCTCGGAAGTTTTACCGGTCGTTACTGTTCGCCTCGTTGGTAGAAAAAAATCAAAGCTCGTCAGGTTGATATTTGATACGGGTGCTGCTACGACGCAGATACACACTCCAGTAATTGACTTTCTTGGCTACAGTGCAGCCGATGGCATTCAGAGAGTTGCGGCTTATGGCCCAGCTGGTCCGATACAAGAAGGATATTGCTTAAAAGTTGAGAATTTGAAGGTCTTTGGTAAGGATTTTATGCACCCAGTCCTTTCAGTTTACGACTTTGACAATTTTGCCGACTCAGGCCTTCATGGATTGTTAGGGTTTGATCTCATTCGGCAGATGGATCTGGAATTAAGGGGAAGTAGAGGAGAGCT
>JADLFC010000108.1 GCA_020845775.1 Deltaproteobacteria bacterium | reverse complement strand
TCTATACCGTTTCCAAAAAGTAAGTTAAATATTTTACTTTTTGGAAACGGTATTTGTTGTTTGTTGGCAAGTGCTTACGCACTTGCTGTTTATACCATTTACAAAAATCCTTTTTGTAAATGGTATAATTACAAAAAACCGAAAACCCATTGTATTAATAGAAGCTAAACTAAACGAAGAAACTCTTAGTCCTAACTTAGTAAGATATTCTAAGCTATATGGCGATATTCCGATGATCCAAGTATTGGCAAAAACAGCTTACATGGATAAGCACAAAAACTCGTTAATCGTCTCGGCAGCGGATTTCTTTTCTAACTTTAGTTGAAACCCGGTTACGGAAAAAAGCGTTCAATAAGCAGATTAGGTTATGGGCGTGTTTTCAGACACGCCCATAAAAAACTATTTAGTTAAATTATAGGCTATAACAAAGGAAAAAATTACCAACGATTCCATAAAAGCAAGTCCTAGCAACATAGGAACGAACATTTGGCCGGCCGCTCCTGGATTTCGACCAATACCTTCTAATGCTGCAGATACAGCCCGGCTTTGTCCCATTGCTCCACCGAAAGCTGCCATTGCTATTCCTAGACCGCCTGCGGCAGCACTCCAATCACTCGAACCAGCCGCCGCCTCTTCTGCCGCCCAAGCCGAATCGACAAGAAAGAAAATGCCAAACATTAATACAGAAAACACCTTCCCTAAACGCATATTTCCTCCACGATAATTGCGCAATATTGTAACTTACAACTTAACAGCAGCCCCTACTACTTAAGAACTGCTAGACACAGCTACCTTAAGCAAAAGGCGGCAACGCCTGTTGAACTACTGTAATTTAGTGACCTTCATCGTGAGCCACTGCTAACCGTATATAGATCATGGTCAACAAAGTAAAGACAAATGCCTGAACAAAACTAACAAATGTCCCTAAACCATAAAAGATAACTGGTATTATTGCCTTTGTAAGATCGGTAAATACCTCTAACACCATGTGATCACCAATCATATTTCCAAACAATCGAATACTTAGAGAAACTGGCCTCATTATGTGGCTAATTATTTCTACCGGAAATAACAACAAGCCAATTCCAAAGATTGGACCCCACAAGTGCTTAGTATAATTAATTATTCCGACTTCTCGAATGCCCCAATAATTATAACAAACAAAAACCACCAGAGCTACTCCGAGATTAATAGTAAAGCTATCAGTTGGCATCGAAAAGCCGGGTAGCAATCCCAATAAATTCATACTCGCCACATAGAAAAAAACAGTGGCCACAAAAGGGATGTATTTGCGGTTTTCCTTCAACATCACGTTATCAGACAGGTTAAGAATAAATTCCGCCAAAAGTTCCAAAGCGTTACATGTCGTCAATCGCTCGTCTGGAATTATAGGATTTCGCTTTTCGGCTAGCCTATTTCTGGCCAAAATCCCCACAGTCCCAATTACTACCGCTACAAATCCAGCCGACCACAAACCCTCATTAGAAGGATTGAGACCTAACGAAGAAGTTGCACTTTGAATGATATTTACTGAAGACATGTCTTTATTTTTTTCCCGACTACAAACACTATCTACTGACAATCTGTCTCTTCTCTCTTAGCCCCTAGGCAAACAACTACAGCCCCCAAAAACAATAGCGACACATAGCCTATAAGAAATGAAATTACAAGATCTTGTACAAAAGCAATTAGCCAGAACAACACTAAGATAACCAAGGGAAGCTTAAAAAAGACCATTAAAAAAACTACTGCTCTTTTAAAGAACGAAAGTTCTCGTTTGCCCCCCAAAATAACCCCAGTAACTTTCGACCAACTTAGTAAGTTAAGCCCGCCAAATGCAATACCTAGCAATACTCCGCTAATCTTAAATGCCTCAATCTCTAGTGGCTTATTAATGCAAACTATCGACACAGCAATCAGAGCCACAACAATACACAATACTCCTAAAAACTTTAGTGCAAGTTTCTTGCCATTGTTCGCCACATCTCCATTTGTGTTCTTAATTGCGTTCATAGATTGGAGTCACATAGCATTAACAAAATTTTTTTTAAATTTTTTTTCGCCGCATGCAGTTGAAATCTCTATGTGATCAACTTTAAGTTAGCTCAACTTAGGTTCTAACCATTTGCTTCCTTTTTAGTTCTAGGTAATAGACTTTCCTATGGTTACGAGTAGAAGATGTTCTTTGATGGTTCCCATATTTTCTGGTGAAGTAGGTTAGCATTGCCATTTGTCGGAGCGGTTCGGAGCTTGGAAGCAATAAGCAATATCGTTGATAATGATGGTAGCGAAAATAATATAGCTGGCGACATTGTCGCTGAAGCTAACGAGGTTCGCATTTGGGATGGGGCTTGTAAGGTTCTTCAGGCCACGTTGGATTTTCAAATTTTTTCTGCGTGGATTAAACCGCTCATTCCATCACGTATTAATTTGCCACTTTTTTTGCAATCTTCCTCACCTCAAAAACTGGAAATTACTCTTTTAGCTCCCAATAAGTTTTATTGCGATCACATTAAGCGTGCATATGGCGATTTAATTTGTTCGGCTATTGCCGAGAGCTGTAGTATTGTTAATTTGAATAAAAACAACATAGAGCTATTGTTGTCGGTTTCAGGCAATGGCAATAAGCTACGCTCTGCTAGGGAGGAAATTAAGAATGACAAAGTTAAATCAGCTGAGGAAAAAGGCGGTTCTTGTGGCGAAAAAAAATCCTTAGCTTTTAATTCTAGTAGTTCTTCCTCGCGTGCAAATAATGCGCGAGTTACAAAAACTTCTCTTGCTCAGGCGAATTTAAATCCCAAATATAGTTTTGCTAATTTTGTTGTAGGGGCTTGTAATCAGCTAGGGCATGCGGTTGGAAAAAGCGTAGCGGAGCAGCCTGGTTGTAGGTACAATCCGCTTTTTGTTTATGGTGGTGTTGGTTTAGGAAAAACTCATTTAGTTAACGCCATTGGCAATTTCGCGTGGCGCAAGCAAAAGAAAGTTCTTTTTGTTTCGTCAGAAGTATTTGTAAATGAGTTGATTCAGGCATTAAAAAGCAACAAGATGTCTCAGTTTAAGGAGAAGTTCCGCTCCTTAGATGTTTTAATCATTGACGATGTGCAGTTTATTGCTGGAAAGGAGCGCACTCAAGAGGAGCTTTTTCACACATTTAATTCTCTGTATGCAAAGCAGAGCCAGATAATTTTGACTGCTGACAAGATTCCGCAAGAATTAGTTACTTTAGAGGAGCGTTTGCGAACGAGGTTTGCCTGTGGTTTGACGGTAGATTTGCAAGCGCCTGATTTTGAAACCCGCGTTGCTATTCTCATGAAGAAGGCGGAAGCGCTGAACATTTCTCTTCCACCGGAAGTTGCCAAGCTTTTGGCAGAAAAGATAGATAGTAACGTAAGAGAATTAGAAGGTGCGCTAAACAGATTTAACGCCATGAGTGCGTTAAATGGGCAAAATCTCAACATCGATCTAGTCGAAAGTGCATTGCGAACGATTGTTCCCGAGAAATCACGAGCAATTACTATAGAACTAATTCAGAAGACAGTTGCTGAAAAGTACGGCGTGAGCGTAAGAGAGTTAGTTGGCAAACGCAGAAATCAAAGCGTAGTACTTCCTCGGCAAATTGCAATGTATTTATGTCGCAAACTTACCACCTGTTCCTTTCCAGAAATAGGCGCTCTTTTTGGTGGCAGAGATCATTCCACAGTTGTTTATGCAATTCGCTCTATTGACGAAAGAAAACACGATACTAATAGCATAACAAGCGATTTACGCCTTATAGAGTCAAGGCTAACTGGAACTAGTTCAAACATTTAAGTAGTTCTGCCTATCGCATCCAACAGCAGTAGCTCCAGCAAAACCAAGATCTACTACTAGTTATAAGAAAAAAATCCTTTTTACTGCCTACAGAAATCCTACCAAAACCCATCAATCCAACAGCAGTAACAGCAACAAAACCACTCAACCATCAAGATCTACTACTACCTAGATATAACAAAAAAATCCTACCAAAACCCATCAATCCAACAGCAGTAGCAGCAACAAAACCACTCCATTAACGGTGTTAATAAGTCTTTAGTAATAATATATTTAATAAACATGAATCAATCTAAGTGCCTATCATCATTCACTAATACTAAAACTGCTCGATATTTGATAAGAATTTGGGGCTGTTGATAACTTGTTGGTAAGCTTGTTTGAATGTTGTGGAATAATTTGTGATAAGTTTTTGCATTACTGCTTGTTGTTAACAACTACTATCGCATTGCCAAGGTTATAAATAGCTTATCAACAACTTATATCAAACTTTGTAGTTCAAAGATTTCCTTTGCTCACTACGACTTACATTCACAACTAACAGATACAAATCTGTCTACTACAACTACTACTATCTTTAAATTTATATTTGGAAGAAAGAAGAGAAAGAACGTTAATTTTTAAAAGCACTATGAAGAGCGTATATGTAAGCTAGAACCAAGACACGCTCATTAGCAAAAAATTTCTAAACACATCTACAACATTTATTGTAACTAGTGTAAGAAAATATACTGAAGTAACGTCTTGGTTGCGCTACAAAAAGCGCCCATCAAATTAGCGTAAGTAGAAGCAGTAGTGTAGATGGAGCATTAGTAATGCAGATAGAAGTCAATCAAAAAGAACTTTATCATCTCTTGTATTTAACTAGTACAATCGCAAATCGTCGCAATACAATGCCGATAGTTGGTAACGTTAAACTTACGGCAGGGAATGGCACACTTCAAGTTTTAGCGTCGGACTTATGCATTAGCCTCTTAGGCGATATGGACGCAAATGTTTTAAGGCCAGGCACATTAACTGTTGATGCTAAGTTTATATACGAAATAGTAAAGGAACTCCCAGAAGAAGTTGTGCACATTAGTTCAACAGAAGACTGCCGGCTAGAAATAGTTTCTGGCAATTCCAGATTTAAGGTAAGCGGTGCTGCTTCATCTGAATACCCTAGCATAAATGGTTTGGCATTAATTAATCCTGTCTCGGTAGACGCGCCAAAACTACACGAGATGATAAATAACACTCTATATGCAATTTCCACAGACGATACTCGAGTAAACATAACTGGAGTTTGCGCAGAACTACTAGATGAAGAAGGCCAAAAAAATAAGCTGCGATTTATAGGTACCGACGGGCATCGCTTGGCAATTATAGACAGAGTTATTGATGGCTTCGATATGCTAACGCACAGCGTAATTATTCCTAAGAAGGGAGTACAAGAGATTAAGAAGCTACTAGAGGGAAATGAAGGAGTAGCATATGTGGCAATTAATAACGGTTTTTTTACTGTAAAAAGCAAGCGAGTGATACTGGGCGTAGGCTTAATTAATGGCGAGTTTCCAAATTATAGAAGGCATATCCCAACAGAGTTTAAAACGAGCATAGATGTTGATAGGCTTGAGTTCCTATCAGTAGCTAGGCGCGTAGCGCTAGTCACTACAGAAAATGCGAGAAATGTGATTTTAAGCGTTAATGATTCAGATTTGCGCGTTTCTTGTTGCAGCGAGGGTTTTGGCGAAGCTGTAGAAAATATGCACGTAAGACAAGATGGAGACAATGTGACTGTCGCGTTCAATGCGCGATACTTAGTCGAATTGATTTCGGCAATGACTAGTAGCGAGACAGTAAACATTAAGTTAAATGGCGAAAAGGGGTCGGGAGTGTTTGTTGGAGATGGAGATCCATTATACATGTGCGTAGTTATGCCTGTGCGTTTTGAACAGGGATAATCGCCTCTGTGCACATAATACGTATATCGTTAAGTGGTTTTCGCAATCTCGTTAAGCAGGATATTTCCTTTCCAGAAAGAGTTACAGCTATTGTTGGTGATAATGGTCAGGGGAAAACTAATTTACTTGAATCAATATACCTCTTGAGCCAAGCTAGGTCTTTTCGCACCTCTAAACAGGTTGAACTAATTGCCTGGAACGAAAAACCCAGATCTTATTCGAATTTAGATTTAGGAGACACATCGCATATACAGGATCCATTCAGTAGTAGCGAAAGTGATAAATGCACAGTAAGTGCGAAAATTATCGCGACCGATGGCGAAAAAGAAATAAAATACGATATCACTCCTGCTGGTAGAAATGTGTATATCAACGCCAAACGGATCTCTAACGCAAGTTCCTTTTATGGACAAGTAAGAGTAGTAGAGTTTGGGGCGCACGATTTAGAGATCATTAAAGGGGCGCCATCATGCAGGCGCCGCTTTATGGATAGAGCTATAGCGATGCTCGATAGGACGTATGTAGAAAGAGCGGTGGCATATTCAAGAGCGTTAAAGAGCAGAAATGCCATTATTAGAGAAAATCGGGAGAACTTTAGTAAATCCAAGTTAGATGAGTTTGTTGAACTTCTGTCAGTGTGGAATACGGCTTTAGCTCAACATGGGCATTTTATTGCAAGAATGCGTTTCGATTTCATTCAGGGAATTAGCCAGAGGTTTAAGCGCTATTACCAGATCTTAGCGGGGTCTAGCGACAATGAGACTGAAATAAGGCGCGAGCGAGCTAGTGTTAGATATTGCAGTGATTTTTTGGACAATAGCGGAGTTATTAAGTCTCAGGACGATATTGAGATGGTTATTTCGCAGGCGATTAAGAGCGATTTTGCCAAATCGACAACTTCTGTAGGAATTCAGCGTGACGATTTAGAAATCGATATAGATGTTGGTAGTGGCGAGAAGTCAGCCAGGCATTGCGCCTCGCAGGGACAAACGAGAAGTTTAGCATTGGCTCTAAAGCTAGCCACGGCAGATTTCTTAACTGATAACAGTGAAGGAGATGCTCCTATCTTTTTGCTAGACGATATAGAGTCAGAACTGGACATGCGCAGAAAAAAAGCCCTTTTTAAACTTATTGCACATAGCAAATCTCAGTTCATTATAACCCTACCTTACTTGTTAAAAGACCTTGAAAATATCGTTCCACACTTAGCCATATTGCAAATCACAAATGGTTTGGCAGAGGTTCGACAAACAACTAATTAGCGTGGCAAACCTTTACTGCTTGCCGTGTAGGATTAGATGCTCTTTTTGGCTAGCGCATCATTCGCTCCACCAAGTATGGCAAAGAGGTTTTCAACTAGGTAGATTGGTAGTCCAATTAAGTTGCATTTGACGGACTTTAGCCCATCGCCAGTTCTTATATGATGTGAAACTGTACTATATAAGGATTTTCGCAGGGACAAGTCGAGCCTAATCGCACTGTCGATTTTTTTATCATATACTAGTTGCCACAGCGAGCGCATTTTACCCGATGCTCCCGACTTTACTTCAATTGGTAAAATTTTGCTTTTATAAGAACAGATAAAATCTACCTCGGCAGCTCCCTTTTTCTTGCCTCTTAACCAATAATATAAATCCGAAGGCTCTTTTGTGGGGGTTAAAAATGCTAAGTGCTGCACGGCGAACTGTTCGGCGATATTTCCCTTAGTAAGTAGATTATCGGGAGTCAATTTAAATAGGTCTCCCCATTCAAGTCCAGTAAGAGAATTGTATAAACCAACATCCAAAAAATAGAGCTTTAAAATATTGCAATCAGCTCCAGCGCTTAGAGGCAAGCCAGTACAACTATTGTGGCAGCAACGATAAATAACGTTTGCCATGGCTAGTAGCGCTATAGCATTTTTAATATCGGTGGAATGTTGCCGGGATATTTTGCTGAAAATAACTTTTTCGCCAATATTGGCTGGGACATATTCGAGAACCTTTAATATTTTATTCTGCAGTCCACCGCTGGCGTATTTTGTAATGTCCTCTCTATAGGTGTGTACTAGCGAATAGTGAACTTTCCTTACCGCTTCTCGATCTTTTGACTCAACATATGTTGCCACCGCTTCGGGCATTCCACCGACAAAGTAGTACTCTTTCAGCAATTCGGTTGCCATTTCGTGCAAGGTCTTTGACGGCGGGGAATCCAGTGTTATGTGCTGCAGTTGACTAAGAAGCTGCTCTTCGTCGAGGGCCTGAAGAAATTCAAAAAATGTCATGGGGCTCAGATAGTAGTACTCCACTCTTCCCACTGGTATCGATACCTTTTGTTTGCTGATAATTACTTCAAACAACGAACCAGCGGCAATGACCCGAAGCCCTGGTCTATCTTCATAGAAATAACGTAGAGCGTTTATTGCAGCGGGTTGTGCTTGAATTTCATCTAAGAAAATAAGGGAGTTGTCAGAGATCTTCTTCTTGCAAACCAAACTTATTTCAGAAATTACTCTGTCAATTGAAAAGCTCTCTTGATTTTCAACTTCTCTGAGTTTGGTCTTCTCCAGGTTAACCGTGCACAAGTCTAGAAGCATATTGTCTGCAAGTAGCTTAGCTAGGTAACTCTTGCCCACCTGTCTCGCGCCCCTAAGTATTAAGGGCTTAGGCCTTTCAGTTGCTGCCCATTGCTTTAAGTCCTTTAGTGCTTTCCTGTACATTACACATATTCCTTGTTTGCTTAGCTAATAATGGAGTCTTTTTTGGTAAAAGTAAACTAAAAATGACCCCTTTTTTGGTATAACTCCTCCAATAATGGGGTCTTTTTTGGAGCTAGGATGTGTGCTTGGAAGGAATTGATTCATAGGTGCTAAGTCAACTTGGAAAACAACTGTTTTCCAATTGACTCTTTTTGCAAACGCTCTCGAAGCAAGCGAATTTTCTAGCCACTTGCACTGATGGCGACATGCCACGTAATTTATTGAAATCATTTAACTTTCTTGTTTGCTTACTATTAAATAACCTGCTATAGTTCCAACGATTTGTAGTGGTGCTTTAAGCACTGATTTTATGTAGCTCCTTAAGCGAGCTTTTATATATAGATTTGTAATTATGGAAGAGAATTTAATTGCGGTTCAAGAGGCAGATAAGGCCATTTTAAGAGTTGCTGAAGACTACGGCGTCGATAAGATCAAGGTTTTAGAAGGCCTCGATGCAGTGCGCAAGCGCCCTAGCATGTACATAGGAGACACCTATGAACGCGGCTATCATCACCTCGTTTACGAAGTCGTCGATAATTCGATTGACGAAGCCATGGCTGGGTATTGCGATCGCATTAATGTGACCATTCACGTAAATGGGTCGGTTACTGTCGAAGATAATGGTCGTGGCATACCTACTGATATCCATCCCACGGAAAAGGTAAGCGCCGTGCAGGTTGTTTTGACGAAACTCCATGCGGGCGGAAAGTTCGAGAATAAGGCTTATAGAGTATCTGGTGGTTTGCACGGCGTGGGGGTGTCGGTAGTAAATGCTCTTAGCGAACGATTGATGGTTGAAGTTAAGCGCGAAGGGAAAGTCTTCTTTCAGGAGTACCATCGCGGAGATCCCTTGTCCGAGTTAAAGGAAATAGGAACTACCAATGGTCGCGGAACGCGAATAACTTTTCTTCCAGATTTCGAGATATTTAAAGAGGTAGAGGGATTTAAGTACGACTTATTGGCTTCGCGCTTTAGAGAGTTAGCCTTCTTAAATGCTGGCATTCGCATTAATTTTCACGATGAACGCACCGGCCGTAATCAAGAGTTTTTTTACGAAGGCGGAATCAAGAGCTTTGTAAAACATCTAAACCAGACGCGCGTTCCGCTCTTCCCAGAGCCAATGTACATTGCAGATACCAATAAGGACGGCGTTAGCATAGAAGTAGCACTGCAATATAACGAAGGGTATAATGAAGCTATATATAGTTTTGCAAATAACATTAACACCATTGAGGGAGGCACACATTTAGCTGGCTTTAGAACTGCGCTAACTCGCGCTATTAATAACTATGCCGTGCAAAATGGTTTAATAAAAAGTAGCGACGAAAATCTACAAGGCGAAGATATTCGCGAGGGCGCGACGGCTATTATAAGCGTAAAACTTCCCAATCCTCAGTTCGAGGGGCAAACTAAAACAAAGCTGGGGAACAGCGAGATAAAAGGCCTAGTCGAGCAAATGCTTGGCGATAAGCTAAACAGTTTTCTCGAAGAGAATCCGGCGATTGCTAAGACCATTGTAGGTAAAGGTTTAGAGGCGCGAAGAGCAAGAGAGGCAGCAAAACGCGCTCGCGAGCTAGTGCGCCGAAAGGGCGCGCTAGATTCAGCGGCACTTCCCGGCAAATTAGCTGATTGTCAGATTGAGGATCCAAAACTTTGCGAGCTATATTTGGTAGAGGGCGATTCGGCAGGTGGCTCGGCCAAGCAGGGTAGAGACAGGTCTAACCAGGCGATTTTGCCGCTAAAAGGTAAAATTTTAAACGTCGAGAAGGCGCGCTTTGACAAGATGCTAGCGTTTGAAGAAATTCGCACCATCATAACGGCTCTCGGTTGTGGTATCGGAAGGGATGACTTTAACGCCGATAAGCTTAGGTATCACAAGGTAGTTATTATGACCGACGCGGATGTCGATGGAAGCCATATCCGCACGCTCTTGTTGACGTTCTTTTTTAGACAGATGCCCGAACTGATTGAGCGGGGTTACTTATATATTGCACAACCGCCGCTTTACAAGCTTAAAAAGGGCAAGGCAGAGCATTATTTGCATGACGAGAAATCGTTTGATGTTTTTGTCATTCACGAAGGGGCGAAAGATATAGTTGTGGAAGGTTTGGGAGGAACGCGGAAGCTAGATGGTCAGGAGCTAGAAAATTTTTTAAAGGAAATTAAGTCAGCGGAAAAGATACTCGAGGTAATGGGCCTTAGGGGAATGGATCGCCATGTTCTAAGTGCTTTTGCTGCCTTTGATAGTTTTAACCGCGATGCTCTCAGCGATGGAGGTGTTTTAAATTCCTTTTTGGAGCGCATGAAGGTGGAATTGGGAAAGTGGGCAAGTGGAGTGCGCATTATTTCGGCTCGCACTACGAGCGATGTAGAGCACGGTTCTTCGGCCTTGGAAATAGAAACAGAAAGCGATGGAGTTACTCGCCGAACGACCATTAACTTTGAATTGTTGACTACGGAAGACTTTCAACAGCTTCAAAATTTTTTTGCTAAAACTCGTTCCCTGGGAGTGTACCCGTATAGGCTAATTGATAAGAGCAAGAAAGAAGATTCTATTATTGAGTGTTCGACTATATTTGAAATTCGCAAAGCCATAATGGAACGCGGCAAGTCTGGCTTTACGGTTACGCGCTTTAAGGGTTTAGGCGAAATGAATCCAGAGCAACTTTGGGATACTACGTTAGATCCAAAGAAGCGCACGATGTTGCAGGTTCGAATTGAAGATGCAATTGAGGCCGATCGCCTATTTACTTTACTCATGGGTGATGCGGTTGAACCGCGCCGTGCGTTTATTGAGGAAAACGCTTTAAGTGTTAAGAATTTAGATATTTAGGGAAATGCTCTAGCGCGCAGAAGTATTTTTTGCGGCACTTTTAACGGGGCATTTCTTTTTTTTGAGGTGTTATGGACGCGACAAATATTATTCCAGTTACTATAGAAGATGAAATGTGCGGATCCTATATGGATTACGCCATGAGCGTCATTATCGGCCGTGCTCTTCCGGATGTGCGCGACGGCTTAAAACCCGTGCATCGTAGAATTCTCTACGCAATGCTTAGGGAGGGCTTAACTTCTAACAAGAAATATTCAAAGTGCGCTGGTGTCGTGGGTGAGGTGCTAAAGCATTATCACCCCCATGGCGATACAGCGGTTTACGACGCATTGGTGCGCATGGCGCAGGAGTGGAATCTTAGGTATCAACTGATAGATGGCCAAGGCAATTTTGGCTCTATCGATGGAGATTCGCCTGCGGCTTATCGATATACTGAGTGTCGGTTAAAGGCGCTCGCCGAGCTTAAACTCGCCGATATCGATAAAGATACGGTGGATTTTGTGCCCAATTTTGACGAGTCGGTCGAGGAGCCGGTGGTGTTGCCCTCTCGAATCCCCACGCTTTTAATCAATGGTGCGGAAGGGATTGCTGTGGGAATGGCCTCTCGCATTCCGCCACATAACTTGCGCGAGGTAATCGCTGCGGCGATTAAGTTAATCAATAATCCTCAGGTCACTGTAGATGAGCTCATGGAGGTAATGCCTGGGCCAGATTTCCCAACAGCGGGGATTATTTATGGTGCCGAGCCATTGCGCAGCATTTATAAAACTGGTCGAGGATTGATACAGGTTAGGGCGAAAACTCATGTCGAGAATATTAGCTCGGGAAAGAGAGAAGCCGAAGCGATAATTGTTGACGAGATTCCCTATCAGGTGAACAAGGCGAAGCTCGTAGAGAAGATAGCCGAGTTAGTAAACGAGAAAAAAATAGAAGGCATTTCGCGCTTAAGAGACGAGTCTGATCGCAGTGGGATGCGCATTGTAATCGAGTTAAAGCGCGATGCTGTAAACGAAGTGGTTTTAAATCAGCTCTTTAAGCTCACGCCGTTACAGCGCACGTTTGGCGTGACGATGCTAGCCATTGTGGATGGACGACCAGAGATCTTATCACTAGACAAGCTGCTAACGCATTTTGTTGAACATCGCAGAACAGTTGTGACTCGGCGCAGCAAATTCGAGTTGGCGAAGGCCGAAGCTCGCAGGCACATTTTAGAGGGATTTCGCATTGCGCTCGATAACATAGATGCGGTCATTCAGATAATAAAATCGTCTGAGGCAGTTAGGGATGCTAAAGTTGCTTTGCAGCAAAATTTTAGTTTAAGCGAGATTCAGGCTCAGAACATTCTCGACATGCCACTGCGCAGATTGACTGGTTTAGAGAGGCGCGAAATTGAGAAAGAGCTAGAAGAGCTTTTAGTTTACATAAACGAGCTAAAGGAAATTTTAGCGAGTCCTCAGCTAATAAATAAAGTTATCGTCGAAGAGTTAGAGGAGATAGCCAAGAAGTTTGGCGATGATAGGCGCACAGTCATAGAGGCTTTTGGCGATGAAATTGAAGTTGAGGATTTAATAGCTGAAGAAGAGATGATGGTGACAATTAGCCATCGCGGTTATATAAAGCGCTGTTCCCCCTCGCTGTATCGCTCGCAGAACCGTGGCGGAAAAGGAGTTCAGGGCACTAAAAAGCTAGCAGAGGATGCGGATGATTTTGTGGAGGAACTCTTTGTAGCGTCTACTCATGCTTATCTGTTGGTGTTTTCGTCGTTGGGGAAGGTTTATTTGTTAAAAGTGTATCAGCTTCCAGAAGCTAGTAGGACGGCGCGCGGTCGAGCTATCGTTAACATGTTAGAGCTAGAGGAAGGCGAAGAAGTATCGGCTATTCTTCCAGTTCGGCATTTTGAGGAAGATCGCTACGTCGTTTTAACGACGCGCAAGGGTTACATAAAACGCGTCGATTTAATGGCATTTGCAAATATCCGCAAGGGTGGCATTCGGGCGACGTTGCTTGACGAAGGCGATACTGTTTTTGGCGTTGAGTTAACTGACGGAACTTTAGATTGTGTAATTTCAACTCGCAATGGCATGTCGATTAGGTTTCCCGAGACGCAAATAAGAGCAATGGGCAGGGGTGCGAGGGGAGTTAGGGGCCTTACTCTGGAAGACAGCGATGAAGTAGTTAATCTCGTTACGGTTAAGCACATAGAGGAAGGAGGCGAAAATGACGGCGCTGAGGATATGGGGCTTTCTCTGCTAACGGTTTGTGAAAATGGGTACGGAAAGAGAACTAGGCTTTCGGAGTATCGATGCCAAAATCGCGGCGGAAAGGGCGTAATAGATATAAAGACCACTGAGCGAAATGGTTTCGTAGTTTCGGCAAGCCGAGTGAAGCAAGGTGACGATGTAATGTTAATTACTACTGGCGGCAAGGTAATTAGAACGGCTGTGGATACGATTTCGTTAATTGGCCGAAATACTCAAGGGGTGCGCTTAATCCAGCTAGCTGAAAATGAGCGCGTCGCTGCAGTCGCGCGCATCGCGGAGGCGAAGGATGATGAGGTAGTCGCTGAGGAGGGAAATGGCGAGTCGGAAGCTGCCGATTAGTATAGCGGTGCAGAGAGAAGATGCATTTAAAGGTACGCAAGATAGCGGTCTTAGGTGCTGGAAGTTGGGGAACAGCTTTGGCGCATCACTTGCGTCGAGCGAATTATGAGGTGTGTTTGTGGGGTAGGGATGAGGGCGTTCTTAAGTCCATATCCGAAGAGAGAGAAAACCCTAAATACCTAAGTGGTGAGTCTTTGGCAGCGGGTATTAGGGTGAGCACATGTCTAGTGGAGGCCGTAGCTGGGGCCGAGTTGTTGGTTATTGCGTTGCCATCGTCGGCGGTTCGGGCGGAAATTTCTGCTGTTAAAGCGCACGTTCCAAAGGGATTGCTAATTGTTAGTGCGGTAAAGGGGCTAGAGAACGCTACTTTAAAGCGCATGAGTGTGGTAATCGAAGAGGAACTAGGAAAGGAGAATCCCGTTAGCGTTCTTTCTGGGCCGAGTTTTGCGAGAGAGGTAGTTAGGGGAAAGCCCACTGCTGTTACGCTTGCATGCTTGGATGAGTCTGTAGCACAGCAGATTGCCGAAGTTTTTCACTACGATAGTTTTAGAGTTTATACTTCTACTGATGTGATTGGGGTGGAATTTGGAGGTGTCTTTAAGAATATTATTGCCATTGCAGCAGGAGTAGTTGATGGTTTACAGATGGGCAATAATGCGCGGGCAGCTTTAATTACGCGCGGATTATCTGAGATGCAGCGCCTCGTCGTGGCTCTGGGTGGCAGTGCTCTTACGGTGGGTGGTTTGAGTGGCTTGGGCGATTTACTTCTTACGGCTACTGGGGATTTAAGTAGAAATAGACAGGTCGGGATTCGTTTGGGGCAAGGAGAGCAGCTAGAAGATATTTTAGGGAGCTTGGGCCAAGTCGCTGAGGGAGTTCAAAGTGCTTCCAAGGTGCTTGCGTTGGCGAAGCGGCACAATGTGCCAGTGCCCATTACCGAGGAGGTAGTGAAACTTTTAACTAAACAGTGTTCGATTAAGGATTCAGTCAATGCCCTCCTTTCGAGGACTCGAGCTGGCGAGATTAGTTTTTTAGAAGGCTTTCGTTTTAAATTTTATTAAATTTTATCTGGAGATATTGCTAAGTGAAACGCAATACGTGGTTTAAGAGAGTTACATTCTGGCCGTTAATAATTTCAATCGCTACTTTAGCTCTATTATGCGTCGGGGGTATCGAGCAGGCCTTTGCCGCTGCTAGCGCAGGTGGTGAGGGAGGAGGCGGCGGGCATGCTAGCCCAGTGCTGCCAGTATTGCTAGGTTTAATGGTGATCTTGTTTTTGGCTAATGTCGGTGCTGATTTGGCAGTCCGCCTTCACCAACCAGCAGTTATGGGCGAGCTTCTAATTGGGGTCATAATAGGAAATTTGTCCCTAATTGGCTTTAGGCACTTTGATTATCTAAAGCACGATGAGATTCTTAAAGTTCTAAGTGAACTTGGAGTTATCTTGCTGTTATTTGAAGTCGGGTTAGAGTCAAATATTGCGGAAATGAAAAAACTGGGTTGGTCTTCTCTGCTCGTGGCTGTTTTAGGAGTTATCGCCCCGTTTTTTCTGGGCTGGTTTGTTGGATCTGTTTTTGAGCCGGATATGGGAACTCTAGTCCACGTATTTATTGGTGCAACGCTTACGGCTACAAGTGTCGGCATTACGGCTAGGGTATTAAAGGATTTGGGCAAGATTCAAGCTGCTGAATCAAAAATTGTTTTGGGGGCGGCAGTTATTGACGATGTTTTAGGTTTGATCGTTCTAGCTGTAGTAAGCGGCATTATAACTGCTGCCAGTAAGGGAACAGAGTTAGATATATTGTCAGTCGTCAAAGTGATGGTATTAGCGGTAGGGTTTTTGTTCGGCGCTATTTTCATCGGTAGGATAATGGCCCCGTATTACTTTAGGTTAGCAACGACACTGAGGAGCCACGGGGTATTCTTGGCAACTGGTTTAATCGTTTGTTTTGGCCTATCTTATCTCGCGGCCTTAGTAGGGCTAGCGCCTATTGTAGGTGCTTTTACTGCTGGCTTAATTTTAGATCCAATGCACTATAAACCACTTTCGATTAAGCACGACAATTTGAGCATGGAGCGCATTATTCAACCGATAATTGCTCTCTTGGTGCCGATATTTTTTGTCACTATGGGAGCAGGAGTAGATTTGCGGGTTTTTGCAGATGCTAAGATTTTAGGATATGCATTTGTTTTGACGCTAGCAGCTATAGTAGGCAAACAGGTTTGCGGACTAGGTGTTTTGGAGAAGGGTTTAGATAGGTTGGTAGTAGGGTTTGGCATGATTCCAAGAGGCGAGGTGGGTTTAATTTTTATCGGCATAGGGGCCACAATGATGTTAAATGGAAAAACCGTTGTGGACAAGGCTACCTATGGAGCTGTTGTGATAATGGTCATTGTTACTACTATGATTGCTCCTCCATTAGTAAAATGGCGCTTTTCACGTTCTGAGAAGAAAGAAAGTCATGTTGAATCGTTTTCCCAACGACGCGAAGTTGTTAATTGAGATGTGGTTATGAAATCGGATAATTGTAAAACTAGGTGTTTTGTTGCTCTGCTTTTCTTGCTGTTTTTAATGCATTTTGTTGCTTGTGCTCCCGCGATTAGCAACAAAATCCCTGTTCCCAGGATAGACGATGTGAATGTCGGCGAGGTTGTGAATGGAAATTTAAGTAACGGTTTAGCCGTAGAGCTATTTGGGGATGGTAGAGAAGTCGCAGAATCAAACAGCGAAGCCGAGATCGTCGTCGTGCCTGAGGGTAGCATAGATGTGCGCGTAAAATTTGCTTTAGAAAGGGCGCTACAGAATAAGGGCTTTGCCGTGAGTTCCTTTGCACCAAAAAGCATTTCTGGCGAGGTAAGAAACTGGTCAGCGGTAGTTAAGGAAGGATTTGTTGCGGAGATAAGTAGCGAAGCTACTATTTACATAGAGTTAAGCGACGCTAGCAATAAAAGGCTCTTTTCGGGAGAGTATAGCGGAACGTCCATTATCAAGCGACCGGGCGTAAATCGCACACACGTAGAGCAATCTCTATCGAAAGCCATGTCAGAGGCAATGAGTCAGATGTTTAGGGATAGAAAGCTTATGGCACTTCTTGGGTCTTAGCGATAGATGTATCGTTACATGTCCTGACAGGAAAAAACATCTGCTAGTAACTGACCGACTTCCTGCCTTGCTTTGTTATAGGTAATCGAACTCACTAATTTATTTGCGTTAGCGGATATTTGCCGACACTGCTCGTCGTGTGATGGAAGCCAATCAAGTATATCCAAAAAATCCAAGAGGTCAGCTTCGACTGGAATGTAGTGAACCCAGGGTTTTAGCTCCTCATAATACCACTGCATGTGCTCGCCTTGGACTTTAAGAACAACGCTTTGCATTGCCAATTTTAGGAAAAGCGATTTCCACGCACAAGAGTAACCGTCTACATCAACTTGGTAGCGGTATTTTACAAACTCTAAAAATGGCGTATGCGGTTTTAACAAGCCGAGAGCTAGAATGCGCTCTGACTTATGCTTTTCGGCATAATCTGGAACGCTGGAAATATAGGCATCGAGTCTGCTAGGGTCGCCAACTTTATCTGACAAGATTCCAAGGGCAATCCGTGGAGCATTTTGGAAGTTCTCAGACTCGCAGGCGTGACCCGAGGCAGCTCCTCGCCAAAATACGGTTTTTTGCTTTGCGTGCCATGGAATTTCTCTTTCAATGTCGCGAATTTGTGCAAATTCTTCTCTATACCCACAATCCTGCATAAAGGCCGGATCGGGAATTAAAAACGTTTGGTTATCAATTCGGCGTCGCCCAAAAGCTAAAATGGGAGTACGGCGCCGATACTGAGCGTGCCACTTATGCAAGCCATCCTCTAGCCAAATTATTGCCGTGCCTATTAGGGGTTTACCTGTCCAGGATTGAACGACGTCCTGAAAAAAGCGAATTACTGTTGGAAAATGTCCTTGTCCTATAGTTGCCGCCCTAGTAGAGAGTCGAATTGAAAGAGTTCCATCTGCTTTGCATTCGAGACGTAGTGCCAGGCGTTTGTCGTCTATTTCCTTGCAGACTCGATCTACGGCGTCTCTTGAATACCGACTGCCACTCCAATAAGCCAGTGCTGAAGCATTTACCATAGTGCTGTAGTATCTGCGGTTTTGGGCGATGTAATCTTAGACGGTGTATCGAACTATAGGCCCCTATACCGTGATTAGATGCAGATATATCAACTATCGGTTGCCTTATACTATTGTTCCCACTCGCGCACGAAGAGTTCCTGGCTTAAATACACAAATCTCGGGGTTAGTGGGGGCAGTTTTGCTGCGTCGTTAAAGTCGGTATCGTAGTCCCAGTTTCTATTTGGCGCTTGGTACTGCGGATTGCCGTATATCCATTTTCCCGACACGTGTCGTGGAAGGTTTAGGCTTACAAAAGAGCCTCGATATGTGAGCGTTTTAGATGTCCACTTTTCATGAAAGCGCGGATAATTTTCGAGACCGCCATTGTACGCACCGCCTTGTCCGCCGACACCCTCGATGTCACCAGTCGTATCTGTGCCCGCTAAAATTGCTGTATAAACGGTAGTATTAGCGGCAATTCTAGTATTTGTGTCCGGGTTAAGACTAGCAGCATCGTTTAAATTCCAGTTGGTAGACAAGATATTAATTGAATCGGCTAAAATTGCCGCGGGTATTTTGTTAGTTCGATTGTAGTGTCCATGAGTATAAACTGCCTGGTCGCTTACCACTGTCATGCCCTTTACGAGCGGCGAGCCGCTAGCTCCCTGAAGTTGATCTGCATTGCGTATCCTTACTCCATAATTGTTTGCCGTACTGGCGGAGTCCGGCCCTTTAACTGTGAAATGGAACACTATTCCGCCTTCGCTATCGTCATCGAGGCCTTTGCCAGCGCCAAACAAGCTTTCATCGTCGATGCAGTTTAGAAGACCAACCATGTCGATTTCAAGCATTCTAATTAATTTCCCTTCTCTGTTGTTAAAGAATGAGATGCCAGTGTTTACAACTTTGCCACTTATAAGACCTGGGCAAGTATTTAAATCAGTGGTTTTTGCATTATCAATTGTATCGTCGTTGTTTCTAACTTGTATGCCAATGGGGTTATTGCCGACATCTAGTTCGAGCACTATTCTCAAGTCTGCCTTGTCCCAATATATCCTGCCTGGATCTGCATCCAATGCTTCTGGTTCTGGGACAGTTAGAGATGTTACGTCCATCTGAATCATTCCGTTATATGGAACTATTTGACTATTGGTAATAGTAACTCTCGTGGAACAAGATGGCACTAGCGAAAGGGGGTTAATTGGGTCTTTTACTGTAACTGGTTTAGAGTTACAAAGATTTGTATTCTTTCGACCGCGAAACAGAGAGCCAGCGGTAGTAACCTGTCCAGTTATGTTGAGCGCAGTCTCCGCGTTTAGATATAAGTCCCCGTTTGTATGCACTGGCCCACTTAAATTCATTGTCGGACCGGGAAGAATTTCCAAATCCTTGTTGTAAAATGCTACAAACTGGAATAGTGGAACCAAGCGGCTCTTAAACTTTAGGTCAAGAATGGCCTCCACTTCTGTGGCGGAATTTGAGGCGACTGAGCGCACGGTGTAGCGATATTCCTGCGCGTTAAGATTTTGGTAGCGCTCGCCCGGTGGAATTGTCGTAATGATCGGATTATCTGGCTCTTCTGTTATATAGGTGGTTGCTAGGTGGTTCCCGACGTCAAATACCTCGCATGCGAAATCCCCACTACCTAGGTTTGAACCTTCACATGCCTCATCTTCTGTGGGACTAGTTCCATCTGGCCTATTGTAGCCCACGAATACTTGCCTAATTTCCTCTGCTCGCAAATTTAGGCCAGCCTCGGCAGCGTAAAAACCTTTAATGCTATTGTGTGTGGAGCGCGTGGTTGCTAGCTCAACTCTGGTTGTCGTAAAATACGCACCCATCATTGCTAGCAATACAGTAATTAGCAACATGGTAGAAACTAGCACAAAACCTTTATCTTTTGTGTTTGTCATGAAACCTCTTATTTTAGGTCTGCGGCATCTCATTTTACACCTTAGTTTGACAATACATTGCGGGGAAAGAAGCGGCTGGTGATAGTCTTGTTTATGTTGCGATCTTTCCAGGAATCTTCAGCGCTCACTGTGATGTCGAGTGCCTGCAAATCGGTCCACCGGTCTGCAATGTCGAGTTCATTTTTTACTGTTCCATCTGCCATAACCGCACGCACCTGAAAGTTGGCTAGCCCATACATTATGTTAAGTGGGTTCGCGTCATCGCCATTCTCGATTACTTCTAGGTAGTTATCGCCGAGATCGTGTTCTTGTAGGCTAAAATGCCACTCTTCGAGCAAATATACTGCCGAGGACTCCACTGGGTAATCGTATTGCCATGCTCCAGCACTTTTCTGAATAATTAGTTCAGTGCCGGTATCGGTTTCGGAAATGTAGTTGAAAAACTCTCCTTGTCTCGTCGATTGATTATAAATAAACGCCCTCACTACGCCGTCTTGCTCATTGCGATAGGTTTGCCAAACGGAGTAGGCGTAGGTGTTATCTGTGTAGGCGCAACCAGCCGTGGCACTTGAGTCGGCGAAATAGATTGACGTTGTCGAGCTCGCAGCAGCAATTGGTTGACAGACTTTCAGTACTTCGTCTTTTAGGTTTCGTCGCAATACTAGTTCGTCTGAATTATTTATGCCCGTTCCGTTTGTTAAGACTATTGCATCGAAGGTAGAGCTCAAATTTTCTCCCGCTTCGCGCACGTTTGCCCCCAATACGTCTAGGGAGCTGCGAAGTTCTTGGTTTAGCCTTGTGCGGATTATGTCGTACTGATAGAGGTTTCGACTGCTCATAGTTACCGAGATTATTGAGCCTGTTATCAGCAGCCCAAGAGCAGTCGATACGAGGAGCTCGACTAAGGTGAACCCTTTATCGGAGCTGTGTAAAAACTGTTTCGACGTCATAAATTACCGAGTTGTTGTATGCGGCCTCTACTCTAATGTGTCGGTTGTTAGCGGATGCACAATAATCTGCGTCTTCACAGTAGTAGTTGGTCACGTTAAAAAGTCTGTCCCCAATATTTACGCCTGTTGGGCCTGTAGAGCCGGATGTCGGCAGCGTATTGGGATCTTGTAGTCGGATTTGATCTAGAACAAATTGAGCTGCCATTATTGCATCTGTGCGAAGTTCACTCTGGGTGTTAAAGCGAGTGTGGTAGACAAATGCCGGCATTATCCCTGCCATTACCAGGCCCAGTATGCTTATTGACACCATTACTTCTAGGAGTGAGCTACCCTGTTCGCTTTTCATTGCAATCTCACTGCTCCGCCGAGAAAAACTTCTAGTTGTTTATATCGCCCCTCGCCGTCGCTTAAGTAAACCATTGGGCTATCGTCTGCTAAGCCGCGAGGAGAAAAGCAAACGCTCCAGGTGGTGTCCGGCGTAGTAATTCCCGGAGGCATGTCGAGAAAGAGATTGGGTATGGGGTCAAATGTTGCGGCATTACAGTTTGTGGCAGTGCTAGCGGTAATTCTGCCAGCGGCGCCCGGTTCTATTAGTACGGCGGATGTGGTGGATATTGCACGGGCTCTAGCGAGCTTAAAGAAACCTACGAGGGACGAGGCGCCATCCTGTAGAGGATCCCTAAGGGAGGTTAGATTGGCCACGTAGATCGAAAGCACAATGCTAGTCACTCCCAGGGTGACGAGCATCTCTATTACGCCAGATCCCCTTGAGTTGGCTATAAGTTTGCGATGTAGCCCAGCAATATACATAGACTGATCTCAGTGCTTATCAAGGCCACAATTACTCAATGATACAACATTAATCGTATTTCATAGATGCCGGAGCAATTAACGTGCCGGAACTATGCGAGCCAAGGCATCTGTAGATTTGGTAGAATTGTTAATAACTTACTGCTAGGCCAGTGATAGTTCTACTAATACACCTACTAGGCGGTTGGACTTTTAAGTGGGACGGCTATTGCACATAAGTATGCACAAATATCATAGCTGATGTGTTAGTGAATGTGTCCGGACGACCCCTAATGGCACCTCACCTAGCAGCGCTATCATTAAAGCGCTAAGTGGCTTATTATGTATACTTAGCGCTAAAAAGCCACTTGCTCTTTTTAGCGCTAAGTCTCATATTAGCTGCAGTTAGCGCTAAACTAGTTATTTAATAATCCTATGCAAATAGTTGGCCGAAAAGAACAGTTGCTCTTGCTCCAGCAATTCTGGGCGAAGCGTTTTGGGTGAGAGACTTTGTTGGGCCCTTTGCTGGATTCGTCTCCAGCATAGCTGCTACGTCTTTTATTGACATCGATTGACATCGCCAGGCTAGACTCCCTATTGTTGTCGTCCCGCAGCTTCTAAATAACGCGCACGATTGTAGGCCATGGCTGCGTAAACTGGGAGAATTTTAATGGAGACTACATCGTCCGGAGCAAAACGGAGAGAGTTGTCTGAAAGCCCGCGCGTAACAAAAGCAGGAAGCGCAGGCTCATGAAAATTCCAATCATCGAATAGCTCGAATACCAGACCCTGGGGAACGAGCTGATACTTTTGTAGAACCGCCTGAACCCACTCGCTGTCTGCACTATCTATGCGCCCAGAGGCAAGTTCAAGGGTGAGATACACGGGCGCAATGTGTTGGTGGTTGCGAATGAAAGCTAAGACCAGCTCCCTAAACCGCTCGCTTATTCGCTGATTGAGTGTAACATCGCGCTGATATAGTTCGGGATCGCGTTCCCATTTCTTTAAATCCTCTAAGAAAGCCTCAACTTGGCTTCGAGCGGCATTCATGGTTTTTGGATACGAGCGTTCGAGAAATTCAAAATACCACGAGCGCCGAAGCTGATTAATATCAATTACAACAACATCCTCTCGCAGTTTTTCAATTTCTTGAAAGTAGAGCATAGGAGAGTATACCTGCCAATCAGTGCTGATAATCATGCCGGAGGGTGCAATTGTCGATAAAATATTGCGAACGTAATCCTCAGCGACGTAATAGTTGCGGCGATTGTTCCAAGAATAGTTAGTTGCTAAAGAGATGCTAAGGATTGCCGTGCATAGGCTAAAAACTAGGCACTTTTGAGCCAGCCGGAGCCGGAAGTTTGCAGTTATTTCAGTTAACAAGAACTGCAGACCTGCTGACGAGCATAGGACGACAAACAGGTGTACTGGCAGGTAATAGGCATCCTTGTCCTCGGCAATTTCATAAGTGGTGTTATAGGTAAGGTTAAGAATTATAGCCACGCAAAAAAACCAAAACAGCCTTTGTGCGCGAAGGAATAGATGTATAAGACCAAGAAAAGCTAAAGCTAGTGCCAGGGGAAACCATGATGGACCAAATTCCACAAGAAGGCGCGACAAAAAGTCGCCCAACAACTTTGTAGGCTGAAATTCAAAATATACTTGATACTGCCGGCCGGTAACATGAGAAATAAAGTTAGCGATCGAGCTAGGGTCTCCCCAGTTCATAAGCGGCTTGCTGGCCGCAGTCAGAGGTAAGTATATGTAAATTCCTAAGCCCAAGAAGGCAAAACCTGCTGCGGTCAACAAGCGTCGGCTAAAGAAAAATCTAACGCCATGGGTTGCGAGAACAAATGCGGCGCAGGCGGGAAGAACAAGTGCCACCGTTACATGATGCACGCCGAGTGCCAAGCCAAAGATTAGCGCTGAAGCATATAGCCAACGGTTCTCGTTAGCAGCCAAGGCAATTGGTCTTTTTTCAGCTTTCCCGCTGTTAGGATTGTGACTAAGTAAAAAGCGTTGCCAGCGAAGCAAACAAAATACTAGAAGGGCAATTAAAAAAGTATTCAAAGTGTAGACCTCTGCAACTGTTGCGTAGGCCCAGAGAGTCCGAGAAGTGCAAAATAGCAGCCCCGCAAATATCCCCGTAAAAATAGCGTTTAGGTTCTTTTGGCCACTTTTGTCACGTTTATACCATTTACAAAAAGGATTTTTGTAAATGGTATAAACAGCAAGTGCGTAAGCACTTGCCAATAAACAACAAATACCGTTTCCAAAAAGTAAAATATTTAACTTACTTTTTGGAAACGGTTTA